>NZ_CP076128.1:3845000-4145000 GCF_018736065.1 Flammeovirga kamogawensis | reverse complement strand
TCAAAGGGATAGAATACCCTCTAAAATTGTAATTATTCTCTTCTTGATGGAAATCTGATTTTGTACCTGCATTAATTATTTCTAAATCTTTCTTATCTGATTCGATCCATAATTTAAAAACTGGAATAAGAGTATATTTAAAACAAAGAATTTTATCAATTTTTTGATTACTCTCAATGGTTAATTTACACCACTTACCTTTATTAAAAGGTCCGTTTGAGAGGCCACTAATTGATTGATCAATCCATAGGTTGGGAAAATATGGAATGTCATTAATTATTAATGGAGATTCATCTGCATAAATCTGCACTCCTTCTGTACAATTTAATACTTGCTGACTATCAGCTTTAATTAAAAAACCGAAAGTGTTAGTAGCATATAGTAGTAATAAAAAAATTAATAAACGACAGTAGATGAACATAGATAGTTAATGATAGTTTTACTCGGTTGCTTTCTGAAAAATTTAGCCTAAACTAAAGTAGATATTATAATAAGAAATATAGAAACAGTTTATAATTAAACCTAAACTAATAGATTATCAATTGCATATTTTACTAGATCTGCTCTATTTTCAATATTCAATTTCGATTTAATATTTCTATTATGTGTTTTAACTGTTTCTGTACTGATAAATAGTTCAGTTGCAATATCAGCATTACTCCTGCCTTTGGCAACTAACTTTAATATATCTTCTTCGCGCGGTGATAGGAAAACCTCATTATCTTTTGTAGAAGATTCTAGAATGTGTTTAATTCTTTCAGAAAAATAAGTGCCATTATTTTTTAAACTATCAATAGCTTTTACAAATTCTTTTGCATTATCATCTTTAAGAATATAACCATTAATTTTCTGTTCTATGGTTTTCTTTATAATAGAAGGTTTATCGTGCATTGTTACGATAAGAAATTTAGTTTTTCTGCCAACCAATTTCTTTTGAGCTCTTTCAATAAATTCAAAACCTTTCATTTGCGGCATATCCATATCAATTAAAATGATATCATATATTCCTAATGGAAGTTTTAAAGCTTCTTCAGGATTAGAAATAGATTGAACTTCGGCGGTAAAGTGTTTTTTTATTAGTTGTTCTATTCCCATACTAAATAGTATATGGTCATCAACAATTAATATATTAATAGAATACATAGTGAGTAGGTAAGTCGTTTTTATAATCCAGTTGTTGTAAAACTTTTCTATAATAGTAGTCAAGTTTGTATAAATGTAAATATGATGATTTATACACATATAACATAAAAAACAAAGTAGTTTTTATGCAATGTATTCTATTTCATAAATTGAATTAGTGTAGTTTTTTTGTTCTTAAGACAAAAAAAATCATACTTACTTATTGTAAATATGATTCTTTAGTTAGTATCTCTCCTTATCTTGTAGTTTAAAATCAAACAATCTACTAAGTCCCATTGATAATAAACCTACTCCAATAATTCCTCTAATTTCTAAAAACGAAAACAATTCATTAATTATTAGAAACATTGAACAAACTAATGCTACGATACTTGTTAAAATTGACAATACTTTTAAAAAGGACTTTTTCTTTAAATGAAGTCCAAGGTTTAATGAACTTATAGATTTTGATAATAACCAAAACCCAGAAAAGTATATGATAAAATATCGACCTAATTCATTACTAAACACTAATATAGCACTCATCAATAAATCATATACAGTATTAATTAAATTAAAACCCCAGCTAAATATTTTTGATTTATTTGTAATTATAAAATTTATTTCAAACAACGCATTGATCAATAATATTGCAGCAAAGAATTCTGTTAACTGAAAATTTGAGCCAAAAGGAATAATCAAAAGAAGTGCCCCTATAAGTATATAAGAAACTCCTGTAAGACCAGACATCCACCAATAGGGCGTCAATTTTTCGTCATGTGTTCTTATAAATGTCTTCATCACTAACTTTGTTTAAATATATACAATTAATAACGTATAGAAATGAATTTCAGTTTCTAATCTTAAAATATTTTAACGAGTATATTCTAAATTCACTCTTAAAAAAATACTTACTAACCAGCTGTAAATATTTATTTGCTCTTAATAGGATTATAAAGCTATAAATTATTAAAGGTAATAATTTATAATAAATGTCAACAACTTGAATTCTATTTCAAATGCAATTACTAATGTTTACTGTATTACATTACTTTTATGCTCTTAAAAATAACCTGCTTATATTGGCTGTTAAGATTAAAATGTATTAAATAAGAAAAGTTATGATAGAGTGGAAAGACTACAAAATCAATATACAGTCTGAATTATCTGAATTTGACAAAGAAACTATCTGTAAACTTTGGAATAAAGAATATCCAATGCAATTGGCTTTCGAGAATATTGATGCTCTAAATACATACCTTAATAACTTAGAAAATAAGCAACATATTTTAGTTAAAAATTATGGCAACCAAATAGTAGGTTGGTTTTTCTGTTTTGAGAGGGAAAAACAAACTTGGTTTGCGACAATTGTAAATAGTTTTTATCAACATCAACGTATTGGCTCAAAGCTTTTGACATTAGGAAAACAAAATTTTGGCAAATTAAATGGTTGGGTAATAGATCATGACAGGTATTATAAATCAGATGGCAAGAAATATTTATCACCAATAAACTTCTATTTGAGAAATGGGTTCAAAATAGATAATGATAGACTAGAATTACCTACTTTATCAGCAGTAAAAATATCGTCCTTTTAAAAAAGAAAAAACTCCCTACACTGTAAACAATGTAGGGAGTTTATATATCTATATCAGACTAGATTAGTCTTCTAAAGCTGCAATACCAGGAAGAACTTTACCTTCCATTAATTCTAACATTGCACCACCACCAGTAGAGATGTATGATACTCTGTCTCCGAATCCTAAAGTATTAACCGCTGCAGCAGAATCTCCACCACCGATTAATGAGAATGCACCGCCTTCAGTTGCTTCAGCAACAGCAGTTGCAACTGCTGTAGTACCAGCTGCAAAGTTAGCCCATTCAGAAACACCCATTGGTCCGTTCCAAAGAACTGACTTCGATTCTTTAATTACTTTAGAGAATTCAGCAGATGCTTTTGGTCCAATATCAAGACCCATGTAACCGTCTGCAATTGCATTAGAATCGTAAGATGCAACAGTTGCATCCTCACCAAATTTATCACCACAAACAGAATCAACTGGTAATAATAAATTCACTCCTTTTGCTTTTGCTTTTTCGATTAATTCTAAAGCAAGATCTAATTTATCTTCTTCACATAAAGAGTTACCAATAGTACCTCCTTGCGCTTTAAAGAATGTATATGCCATACCACCACCGATAATAATATTATCAGCAACATCCATGATACGTTCAATTAATAAGATTTTATCAGAAACCTTAGCACCACCCATAATTGCAGTGAAAGGACGTTGAGGGTTTTCTGTAATTTTCTTAGCATTTTCAATTTCTGCTGCCATTACATAACCAGAAACTTTATCTTCCATGAATTTAGCAATTACAGCAGTAGAAGCGTGAGCTCTATGTGCAGTACCAAACGCATCCATAACCCAAACATTACCTCTTGAAGCTAATTTTTGAGCAAAAGCTTCGTCACCTTTCTTTTCTTCTTTGTAGAAACGAAGGTTATCTAAAAGCATTACTTCACCTGGCTTAAGATCTGCTGCCATTGCATCTGCTTCAGCACCAATAGGATCTCCACCAAATTTTACTTCAACACCTAATTTTTCAGAAAGTGTAGCAACAAGGTGCTTTAAAGAGAATTTTTCTTCAAAACCATCTTTCGGACGTCCCATATGAGACATCAAGATAGCTGAACCACCATCTGCAATGATCTTCTTTACCGTAGGAATAACTGCATTAATACGTGTAAAATCACGGATTGAGAAATCAGGATTTAACGGCACGTTTAAGTCTACACGTACTACAGCTTTTTTTCCTTCGAAATTATAAGAATCGATCGTTTTCATAATTTTAAACTATGTTTAATAGATTATTTTGAATTTTAATTTTGCAGACGCAAACTAGACCTATTAATCGAGTAAAAAAATGATCAAAATCAGACTTCAAAAAGAAATCATTAAGCGTAAAAATCACTGTTTTAAACAATAAGTGTCAAGTTTTTTATCAGATAACTAATTTTGGCCGGCTGCCAAAGTGTTCTACTTACTTTAACCCAAAAGCATAAGAAAATGATACCTTCGTTAACATACTTTCAATTAATCATCTTTAATTCATAACTTAATGTAGTGTTATCAATCACTTTAAATTCACTACCTAATTAAATTTATAAAATGAATACGTTCAATTTCAACACTATTCCTTCGCAAAAAGGCCGAGTAGCTATTATTACTGGTGCCAATATTGGCTTGGGATATGAAACCACTAAGTTTTTTGTAAAAAAAGATATTAAAGTGGTGATGGCTTGTAGAAATATTGAAAAAGCTGAAAAGGCAAAACTGGAAATCATTAAAACTGTTCCGAGTGCAAAAATTATTGTGATGAAATTAGATTTAAATTCTTTACAATCTGTAAGAAATTTTGCGAGTGAATATAAAGAACAATTTGATAGATTAGACTTACTTATTAATAATGCAGGAATAATGGTTCCTCCATTTGCTAAAACTGAAGATGGTTTTGAAAGTCAGATGGGCGTAAATTATTTTAGCCATTTTGAATTAACTGGCTTACTTCTACCACTATTAGAAAAAACAGAAGGATCTAGAATCGTTTCTTTAAGCAGTATGGCTCATAAAAATGGAAAAATAGATTTAAACAATCTCAATGCTGAGAAGGGATATTCTAAATTTGGTGCTTATAGCCAAAGTAAATTGGCTTGTTTAATGTTTGCCTACGAATTGAAAAGGAGACTTGAAAGAAGTGGAAGTAAAGTTCTGTCTGTGGCTGCTCATCCTGGAGGAGCCACAACTAATTTAGGGCAACATGTTCCTAAGTTTTTATACACAGTTATTGAAACATTATTTGGTGGATTTTTTAATACTCCTGAAATGGGGGCACTTCCAACTGTATATGCAGCTTTAGGAGATGATATTAAAAGTGGTGATTATACAGGACCAAATGGTTTCAATGAAATTAAAGGGCACAAGCCTAAAAAAGTCTCTTCAACAAAATACTCTCATAGAGAAGATATTTCTAAATTACTATGGGATGCTTCTGAACGTTTAACTGGTTTTACTTACTCAATTTAATCATATACTATATTTATGCTCCATTTATTTAGTCAACAATTTGGCGGACCTTTTTCTATTGAAGAACAGAAAAAATTAGAAAAATCAAAAAATTGGAAAGACGGAAAGTTTGAAAATCTTGAGTTGACTACCATGAATATCAACCTAAAAACTATTCCTGGTTTACTAAAAGCTCAACTTACAAACCGAGCTGCAAGAGCCCCGAAAGAAAATCTTCCTATTTGTCCTTTGGATAAAAAGAAATTTGAAAGTACACCAGATATTCCTAAATGTGTTTGGTACGGACATTCATGTGCCTTATTACAAATTGAAGGTACAACCATTTTAATAGATCCTATGCTAGGCCCTGATGCCTCTCCTATTGGGCCGGTTACAACAAAAAGGTTTAGTGAAAACAGTTTAGATATTATTGATCAGTTTCCTGAAATTGATGTACTAATGCTTACACATGATCATTACGACCATTTAGATTTAGCGAGTATCACGAAGTTGAAGACTAAAGTAAGGAAATATATTGTAGGGTTAGGATCTAAAAGGCATTTGATTAAATGGGGGATAAATGCAAATCTAATAACCGAAATGGATTGGTGGGATACTACGCTTTTTGAAGGAATTGAAATTACATATACTCCATCAAGACACTTTTCTGGAAGAGGTTTAACCGACAGAGCAAAATCGCTTTGGGGTGGATGGACGTTTATTACCGCAAATACAAGAATTTATTGGAGTGGTGACGGTGGCTATGGAGACCATTTTAAAGAAATTGGAGATAAACTCGGTCCTTTTGATTGGGGATTTATGGAAAATGGACAATACAACGAGAATTGGCACAGTATACATATGTATCCTGAAGAAAGTGTTCAAGCTGCACTTGATGCAAAAGTAGAAAATGCTTTGCCGGTACATTGGGGTGGATTTGTTCTTGCGCTTCACCCATGGAAAGAACCCATTGAGCGGTTTATTATTGAAGCAAAGAAAAAGGATTTAAAGTTTTTCACTCCTAAAATAGGAGAAGTAGTAACTCTTGGTAAAGAAGATAAACATACAAATTGGTGGGATAAACTTGATTAGTTCATTACAAACTCTGTAACTGATTCGTAAATTTCTATAACAAGAAAATCAGTTTCTTCAACAGTTTCTGTCGAAGCAATAACAGAACTTGATGTTAAAGTTACTGTGAGTTTAAACCAAAAGAATACTTTTCTAAAGTTTTGACGTAAAGCTATCATAATTTAAGTGACGTAAGTGATTGTGATTGATATAGTAGTGAGTGTAATCTAAATTACTTTACGAGGCTTTTTTAGAAAAAGATGTAATCATTAACGCATATTTAAAAATTCTTTAATTATGTTAAATTGTTAATTTTTATTCAATGTGATATGCTTCACACTTCGAGAAGTTTTAATACCCTTAATTTGTAATAGAAATTAGAGATACACCCTAAAAACTTATATAATGAAAAAGTATATAATCATTACAATCAAAATATTAATTGCAATCATATTAGTCCAAACATTACGTTTTAAATTTTCTGCTCACCCAGATAGTGTTTATATTTTTTCTCAAGTAGGGTTAGAACCTTTTGGAAGAATAAGTATTGGAATTACGGAGTTAATAGCAAGTATTTTAATTCTAATTCCTAGAACTACTTGGTTAGGAGCAGGGCTAACCTTAGGTATAATTGGAGGAGCAATAGTAATGCACCTTACTGTAATTGGAATCGAAGTTAATGGAGACGGAGGTTCGTTGTTTTTCTTAGCTATAATAACAGAAATATTAAGTGGAATAGTTCTTTGGGATCAGAGAAAATACATTCCTTATTTGTTTGATATCAGTTACAAACTATAAAATTAAAAGGTAGGTTACATTTATATGCATCCTACCTTTTTTTATTATTTCTTATAAATATATTTTTCAGCACCAGAAGAAATATAGTTTTTCATTTCACCATTATCATCATAAATAAGAATAGCTTCTATTTCTGGATTACTTTCAATTATTCTAATAGATTTTTCTACACCTGCTACCATAAATGCAGTTGCATATGCATCAGAGGCCATACAACTTGGTGTAAATACAGACGCACTTAAAAGACTATGTTGCACCGGAAACCCTGTTCTCGGATCTAAAGTATGTGCATATTTCTTTCCCTCTTTAATATAAAAGTTCCTATAATTTCCGGAAGTAGCCAATGCTTTATTGTCTAACTCTACAATTATAGAAATTTGGTTTTTGCCAGATTCAGAAAAACGAGGATTATCAATACCTATTTTCCATAATTTTCCTTTCTCATTTTTACCAGAACAAACAACCTCACCTCCAATTTCGACCATAAAATTAGAGATATTTCTTTCTCTTAATAAATCTGCAACAATATCTACAGCATAACCTTTAGCAATTGCACTAAAGTCTAATTCTACACCTTTTTTTGATTTTGACACTACCTTGTCAGTAAAAGAAATGTATTGATCAAAACCTACGTACTCTAAAATAGAGTCCACCTGTTCTGGTTTAATTGTAGGTGTTTTTCCTGGCCCAAAACCCCAAGCTTTTACTAACGGTTGAATTGTTGGATCAAAAGCTCCACCTGTTTCATCATAAATTATTTTACTCTCCTTAATTACAGGATAAAAATATTTTGATTCATATGTTAATTGATCTCCTGAATTAAACCTTGATATTTCTGACGAAGGAATGTATGTTGATAACGATTGATTAAATTCTTTTAATGCTGTTTTTATTTCATTGTCTAAAGGCCTCCCCTGTTCATCAATATATTTCACATTATAAGGAACTACACCCATTGTTGTTCCTGTTACATGAAAATGAGTATTAATTGGTTGATGCGATTGTCTGTATGACCAAACAATTCCAATGAAAGCAATTAGAATTATCGAATAAATAATATTTTTCTTCCTGTAATCCATTACGATTTTAATTATTCGTTGTGTATCTTGATAGAAATTGTGAATCTATTACTCTTACAAAGGTGATTAAGTCTTTTATTATACACCTATTTGTTTAGCAATTATTTTAAAAGATTCTGTGATTAAGACCAAAATTAAAAAGTAAACAGTGCAAAAGACCCTCAAAACCTACCAAAAGAGACTTGCCAATTTATCTGCAAGAAATAAATCTTTGTATTTGCCAAGAGCCTATTCTGGTCAATATGTAGATTTAGCAGATTTGGATCAGCTAATGCATTTGCCTTCTTTCGATATAATTCGTCAGGTAATAAAAGGATACAAAAATATTCCAATTAGTCCTGTTGCTGATGCTAGAGATAGTAGTGCAAACAAAATTAGTACGCAATTAAGAAGAGTGTCTAAAGCTGCAAAGTATGTTTTAGAAGAAGGAGGTCGTCACGATTTATTCTTAGGATACCCATTTGTACATGGTAGGTTAGCTACAGGTGGCAATTTACGTGCTCCGTTACTTTTCTTTCCTGTAAACCTTGTGGTTGAAAATGGAAATTGGTGTTTACAATTAAGAGAAAATACAGAAGTTACTTTCAATAAAACATTATTATTAGCAATTTCTCATCATAATAACACCCGTTTTAAAGACGATTTTCTAGAATTAACTTTTGAGGATTTCCCTAAAGACTCTAGAGAATTTTTAACCAAATTATATCATACTTTAGAAAATTCTAAATTAGAATTAAACTTTAATCAAGATACATTTGGAGAATGGGTTAAACCTTTTGACAAGTTAACGAAAACAGATTTCACTACTCAATATGGAGAAGGTGAAATGAAACTTTTCTCTGAAGCATTAGTTGGTATCTTTCCGCAATCAGATTCATACTTAATGCCTGATTATGATGATTTGATTGAAAATTACGCTGTCAAAGATTTAGAAGATTTCTTTGGTTCACCTCAAGATCATTTAATAGGCCTTGGTGTAAAAGATACTTATGTAGGTAAATCTCAACAAGAAGAAGAATTACTTTCTCCATACCCTATGGATGCCTCTCAGGAGAAAGTAGTTAAAACTATAAAAAGTGGGAACTCTGTAGTTGTTCAAGGTCCTCCTGGTAGTGGTAAATCTCAATTAATTTGTAACCTAATTGCAGACTTTACTACAAGAGGAAAAAATGTATTGGTTATCTCTCAAAAACGTGCTGCATTAGACGTTGTATTTAAAAGAATGAAAGAAATTTCTATGGGTTCTTTTTGTGCAATGGTTCATGATCATAGATATGATAGAGGGCACATTTATAACAAAATGAAAGAGCAAATTGATGCTCTTGAAAAATTTAAAGAAGATAACCATAGTCTTGGGGCAATGCAGCTAGAACGTAACTTTGCTCTACGATCAAAACAAATAGATAGTACAATTTCTCAGCTAGATGATTTTAGAGAAGCTTTGTACGATACACAAGAATGTGGGATTTCTGCAAAAGAATTATACCTTAAATGCAATAGAAAATCTGCACACACTCACTTAAAAGGATGTTACCAACAATTTGATTTATCTGAAGCACAAAATTATAGAAAACGTTTAAAAACGTATTTAGAGTTTGCAGAAAAATTAGATGCTGATGGTTATGTATGGAAGGATAGAATTCCATTTAATAACTTCGATAGTAGTGCTATAACACATATGCATGAAGTTATTGATGAAATTATTCCATTCAGAGATCAAATAATTGAAGAAATAAAAGAAAATATTCAAGTAGAATTATCATTTGATGAATGCCTTTGGATATTGAGACAAGAAAATCAAGTGAACAAATTTATGGAGATTATCAGTGACCCTGAAGTCTACAAAATGTTTAACTTGATGATAAAAAAGAGAGGTCGAGTACCTACTATTCAAGATTGGCAAAATCATAGAAGAGGCTGCCTTAGCTCTTTTAATAATGCAGGTACTGAAGTAGAAAAAACACTTTCTGATGATGAACTTGGAAATGCAATCTCATGGGTAACAACCTCAATTGATGCAAAAAATAACCCACTCACTTTACTAAAGTGGCAATTTTCTTCTCACAAAAAATTTATCAATACATTACTTGAAAAAAATAACCTTCCTAATACCAAAAAAGGGCTTAGAGATTTAAGAGATAGATTAGAAAATAGAATGAACCTTACGCACCAAAAAAATGATATGCGTAAGTACGAATGGCTTTCTTACTTCCCAGCAGATTTAGAAGAACCAACTTGGATTAAATGGTTTGCAGCAGGGTTAAAAGCAATTGAAGCCCGTAAAATCTATATTTCTTTGCGTTCTAGTGTTCAGTTTATCGAGCTCTATAATTATAGTTACGATGAGCTTTGGACTAAAATGGATGTCTTATTTAAGTGTATCCATAAAATACCAAAAACCCGAGCAAATTGGGAAACTTACCTCTCTCCACTAGAGGTGGAAGATATTCTTAATAATAAGATTAATATTAAAGAATTTAAAGAGGTTCTTGAAGATGATTTTGATGAAATTTGCCGTTTCGATAAATTAAAAGAATCATTTGGTCAACATGAATGGGTTGCTCTCAGAATAATTGATGGAAATATGGATGGGGTACATAAATATCCTATTGAAGAAGTTCTAGATTATTTTGAAAACAGTTTAAATATTAGTTGGCTGTATCATATAGAAATCAAACACCCTATTTTAAGAATAGTATCTAATGGGGCTATGGAACAACTTGAAGAAAACCTTCAAGAAGCTATTTTAGAAAAAAGATCCATTGCTAAAGACATGACATTAGTACGCCTGAAAGAGCGTACATATGAAAAAGTAGAATACAATAGATTAAACAATAGAGTTACTTATAGAGATTTATATCATCAGGTTAATAAAAAAAGAAGTATTTGGCCTTTAAGGAAAACCTTCCATAATTTCCAAGATGAAATTCTTGACTTATTGCCATGTTGGTTAACTTCTCCAGAAGCTGCTTCTGCTATTTTCCCTTTAATACCTTTCTTTGATTTGGTAATTTTTGATGAAGCCTCACAGTGTTTTGCAGAAAAAGGTATTCCTGCAATGTATAGAGGAAATCAAGTTGCTATTATGGGAGATTCTCAACAACTACCTCCTTTTGATTTGTATAAGCCTAAATGGGAAGAAGATGATGAATACGATTTAGAACCTGCACTTGAAGTCAACTCATTATTAGATCTTGGGAAGCAATTCTTAGGAGAACATTATTTATCAGGCCATTACAGAAGTCAATCTTTTGATTTAATTGATTTTTCTAATCAACATTTTTATAAAAATAAACTTCGTTTTATTCCCTATTTTGAAAAAATGGATAAACACGAAAATGGAATTGAGTTTATTAAAGTTGAAGGTGCTGTATGGAATAAAGGCATTAACCAAGAAGAAGCAATTCACGTAGTGAAAATTGCTAAAAAATTAGTTGACCAAGGAGAAAGGAGCATTGGGATTATCACTTTTAACCATAAACAACAAGAGCTTATTCAAGAAATTATGGATAGGATTGATGTTAATTGGCCTGAAGGTACTATCGTAAAAAATATAGAAAATATTCAAGGAGATGAACGTGATAATATCATATTATCAATAACCTATGCTCCAACAGAAAAAGGTAGAATTAATCTACAATTTGGTTCTTTAAGTCAAGAAGGCGGAGAGAAAAGACTTAATGTAGCGATAACAAGAGCTAGAAAAAAAGAATTTGTAGTTAGTAGTATTTTCTCTCATCAACTTAAAACAGATGATGTGAAAAATGAAGGGCCTAAATTATTAAAGAAGTTCTTGTATTATGCTCAAGATGTTTCTGAAAACGGCTACACTCCTAGTTCTTATATTAATGATCAATGGGGTTTTGGTAAAACTTTAAAAGAAGAAATTTTAAAGAATAACGAGGTAAAAGAACTCTTACCTTTCTCTGCTTTAACTGTAATGGAAAAAGAAACACCAATTGGCTTATTAATGACTGATGACGAAAATTATCATCAGTTTATTTCTGTAAAAGAAGCTCATGGATATTTCCCGATAGAACTTAAAAGTAAACATTGGAACTTTGGACGTTTTTATAGTAGAAACATTTGGAAAAACACTAAAAAGTTTAATAAAAAAATCGCCTCTTTTATAGAAAACACAGAAAATAATCGGTTCATATAACAAGTGAATAAGTATTCATTTAATTCAAAATAATCAATTACTTAATAATGAATAAACACTCACTTATTTTGAGTTAAAATAATTACCGAGAATATTATTCTACAAAAAGGATTAAACACCAAATAAGTAATAGGAATTTTTAATTAGTAAACAAAAAAGTAACACTGTTTACTAAAATTTAACTAATTGTCTAATTTTCAGAAAATTACGCATTAAGTTTCTTTTAATATCTTAACTTGAATTAACAGAAATTACCCTCCTATCTTTGTGACATCGCAAACGTTTCGACTACATTTTATCAGCCTAATTTATTATTATATACCTAATTAAGATATGAAAAAGTTTTTAAGTGTTCTTTTACTATCAATCGCTAGTATCATGACTATTCACGCCCAAGGAGTAATTGGAGTAAAAGGTGGTTTATCTCACTCTGGTATTCTTGTGGAAAATCCTGACGGTGGTTTAATCCCTGGTTTTGTAGGTGGTTTTACTTATGATCTTCCTATCAGTGAAAAATTAACTTTTGGTGCAGAACTTTTATATTCTCAACAAGGAGTGTATAAAAATTCAAATATTCCAGTACAATTCCCTAGTGAGTTAACAGGTTTACCTGAAACGCTTAACTACTCTGCATCAGGAGAAACACATATTCGTTTAAACTATGTCAATGTCCCAATCGTTTTAAAATATGGTTTTGGAGAAAATGGAAGCTTTAAACTATTTGGTGGTGGCCAAGTTGGCTTCCTAGTAAACAATAAAAAGACATGGAAAGGTAATGTTACATTAACTGGAGCTGAAAGTGGGCAAGATTATATGCCTGTATTCTCTGATGCATTAGCAGCTAGTGGTTTACCAACAAGTAATGAGGATATGCAATCAATTGCCGATCAACAAGATTTCAAAAAAATTGACTTTGCTTTTGTTATTGGAGCATCTTATGACTTTGCTAATACTCCTCTTTCGTTAGATTTTAGAGCCAACTATGGTATGGTGGATATTAATGATAGTGGTGATGTTAATAAAAATGACACTACTAATGATGATTGGATGAAAAATATGTCATTACAATTAACGCTGAAATATTCAATTTTTGGTAGAAACTAATTCAGTTCTCAAATTTTCAAAAAGAGAAATGCGTTAATCATAGGTCTTTCCATACTTATAAGTGTAGAAAGACCTTTTTATTTATTTAGGGAAGTTAAAATTCTTAATAATTGAAACCTTTTTCTGTAACTTTACGCTATACCAATTGAACTAATAAACAAAATATTAATCTTATGAAGAAGGCTTTAATAATTCTATCTCTATTGAGCTTACCATTTATGACAATGGCGAATGAGGTTGAAATCAAAACTAAAAGTAAAACTCCAAAATATAAGTTTGTAGAAGGTAAAATGATAAAAGTTGGAAACTTCCCTAAAGGACATACTTTAAAAATATATAAGACACCAGAAATTGTTGGTAAAGTAGAATATAAAGCTACAGTCAATTATCACAAAACAGATTGTGGGCATTTGATATCAACAAGAAATATTGATAAAAAGAAATAAGAAAAAGTCACTTACTTTATTTAGTAAGTGACTTTTTCATATCCTTTTCAAAACGTTTTACTGAAGCTGTACAACAACCCTGGTTTCTTTTTATTTTATTGTTATATATCTTTTCAAGAAACACTTTAATTTTATTTTTCATCAACTAATTCTTTTAACATTTTGATTGGCACAACACCGTTAGCTTTTTTATAAAGCTTCCCATCTATATAGCCTAAATAAAAGGGTATAGTTTTCATAAGATATTTTTTAGAAATCTCAGGAAATTTTTCAGGATCTATCTTAACGATCAATACTTTGCCTTCCAATTCAAAAGAAAGATTAGCCATTGTTCCTTCCATTACTCTACATGGAGGACACCAATCTGCAGAAAAATTTACAATTAATTTATGAGACTCTTTTATTAATTTTTCTAGATCGTTTTCAGATTCAATTTCAATAAAATTTGTAGGAAGTGTAAACATTGTATTAATCGTCAAATTATTCTTCTTGTGGAGAGCTTCTAAATGAGACTCTACTAATTACGAAACGTAAAATTAATATTAATGTTAAGATCATGTAGTGTTTCTGAAAAGATTACCCTAAAATATAAGTCATATTGACATATCTATGTAAACTTGTCAGTCGTAAAAAAACTTAAATATAAAAAACAAGGCCCGTCATTGACGAGCCCCGTTTCAATTTACACCCAAACTTTAAACACTATGAAAATTGATCTGCCCTTAATAAAGGACAGAAACTCTCAGTTCTATAACAATACTCTTTAAAAGAGTATATGAATCACATAAGATGGCAAGAAAACAAATGTTTCAATGCTTTTCCCTTATGACATTACAAAGATGACAAGAAAGTTTTCCATAAATACTGATGACTGTCATCAAAATAAAATGATACTTCAACGAATTAAAAAAATTTAAACTTCAATTCATTGAATCTTATTTTTTGATAAAAAAGTTAAATAGATGATACATTTGCACCTCATTTGTACTAAATAGAACATTACTAGTGGAATTAATAGATAAACAGTGTTGAAAACTTTATCAATCATCAACCTGTTTTCTAGATTTAGAACAAATTATTTACTATCAATTTATGAAAAAGCAATTTTTATCAATGATGTCTACCTCAATATTAGGTGGAATCATATCAGTTGGTATTTATAGTACCGTTATTGAACCTGAATCAAAAACAGAAATTAAGAGCTTCGATCAACCTGTTACATTAGCAAAATACGAGGCATCTCCTGCTAGAGCTGACTATACAGTTCCAGAAGGTATGAATTTTGTAAACGCTGCAGAAAAATCTACTCCTGCAGTTGTGCATATTAAAACCTATTTAAATCCATCTTCATCTAGGGCTCCAAGAAATACTCCTAGGTTATTTCATGAATTTTTTAGCGATCCTCGTTCTGAGGGTGGTCAACTAGGGTCTGGTTCTGGTGTAATTCTTTCTGCTGATGGATACATAGCAACCAACAACCACGTAATAGACGGAGCGGATAAAATCGAAGTAGTCTTAGAAGATAAACATACTTTTAAAGCTACGCTAGTTGGTACAGATCCTACTACAGACCTTGCTTTACTTAAAGTAGAATATGAAGATGCTTTACCTTATTTAAATTTTGGTAATTCTGATGAAATCAAAATAGGTGAATGGGTATTGGCTGTTGGAAACCCATACGAGTTAACTTCTACAGTAACTGCTGGGATTGTTAGTGCTAAAGCAAGAAACATTGGAATTCTTAGGTCTAAAACTGGCTTATCTGTAGAATCTTTTATTCAAACTGATGCAGCTGTAAACCCCGGTAATTCTGGTGGAGCTCTTGTAGACCTAAACGGTAATCTAATAGGAATTAACTCTGCCATTGCTTCTAAAACTGGTTCTTTTACTGGTTACTCTTTTGCTATTCCATCTGAGCTTGTAAAAAAAGTAATGGATGATTTACGTAATTATGGAGCTGTTCAAAGAGCATTAATTGGCGTGCAGATTGCTGAAGTAAATCAGGAAATTGCAGATGAAGCAGATTTAGATAAAATTGCTGGTGTTGCAATTATGGGAGTAACCCCACAAGGTGCTGCTGAAGGTGCTGGTATTCAGGAGGGAGATATCATTATTAAAATCAATAATGAAGATGTAAATACTGTTTCTGAATTGCAAGAGTATATTGCTAGAAAAAGACCAGGAGATGTTGTTGATGTTACAGTAAATAGAAGTGGAAAAAATAAAGTGTTTAATGTGAAATTAAAAAACACACAAAACACAACAGATATTGTTTCTGCTCCAAAAAATACTGCAGAAGCAATAGAAGCTTTAAATGCAGAAGTACAACCATTGTCAGAGAAAAAGGCTACTCAACTTGGAATTGATGGAGGGTTGGAAGTAACAACAATAGCTCCTAATAGTAAACTTGCTAAAGCAGGTTTAAGAGAAGGTTTCATAATTTTATATGTTGATAGGGAGCCAATCACCTCTATTGATGATTTAGGAAATGCTCTAAGAGGAAAACGTGGTGGTATACTTTTAGAAGGAATGTATCCTAATGGTGAAAGAGAATATGTTGGTATTGGGTTATAAATAGAAGATTTTTTTGTTTTTTGATTTAAAATAAAAAAATCTAAACCTTATCAAAATCGGCTATTACATAGCGTAATAGCCGATTTTATATCATTCATATAACAAAGCACACTGATAATTATCATTCTATTACAATCATTTTCATTCATTAACTATTTTAATGAAACTATTTACCCCACCTTTGACGTTTGTATAGTTGTAAGATGATTAAAAAAGAGATCATCATAAAAAAACTAGTAATAGTATTACTTGAAAACATTTAATACGATTTACAGAAGAAACAATAGTTTGCTTTAAGTAATGGGGAAAGGGTTTAGATTTTATCTGATCCCTTCTTTTTTTGTCTAAATAAAAAAGGTCCAATAGAAATGAATTCTATTGGACCTTTTTATAAATAAAACAACTAAGCTAATTTGTAATTTTAATTAGTTTGATACTAAGCCGATGTTAGCTGCAATTCTAATTTCAAAGTTGTTATAACTTGGATTGTAATCATCAGAGAATGATACGCTTGGGATCATGTGATAAAGTGCTGCAATTTGGAACCAACCTAATTTCAGACCTACTTCTGGTGCAAAACCAAAAGAACTTGCTTTTTCAAATTCAATGAAATTCTCTCCGCTACCAATCTTACCTGGGCTAACATTATATAAACCTAAACCGATACCAGCATAAGGTCTTACTTTATTTTCGCTAAAATGGTATAAACCTTTTGCTGAGAAAGAAGAAAGTCCTGTAGCTTCGAAATTAATACCCATGTCATCTTCAGGCTTAATTACAATTGTAGCACCATTATATTCTAATCCTAAAGATAATTTAGAATTTACATTATAATAGAAATTCAAGAATCCGTTGACACCTGCACCTTTTTGTTTAACATCTTCAAATTTTGAAGAAGCGAAAGAACCTCCTAAACCAAATCCGATTGAGAATTTTTTATCTTGAGCAAATGCAGTTGAACACATTGCTAAGAATAGAGCGACGATTATAGTCTTTTTCATTTTAATTTTAGTCTTTGTTGAAAAAATAGTCCAGCTTTATTGTTTTAGTCAGGTGCAAATAAATTGAAATTTTCTTAACAAAACAAAATTTTATTTAAAAATATTTCAAAAAAAGCAGTCTTACCCTAAAAGGATAAGACTGCACAGAATTTTTAAGAGTTTAAAATTATTATGGAACACTAATGATGTTCAAAGCTTTTTAAAGCTTAAACTGCTATATTTTCGTTTTGAAGAGATGCTTCGAACGCTTCTAATTTTTCTTGTTCTTCTATTGCTGATCTTTCGTCAGCTTCAGAGAATTTTATTGTAAGACCAAGTAAGCCTATCACTGATACAGCTACACCGTATATTAAGAAACACTCTTCTAAACTTGAGCCACTTCTTAATAAATATTGAGCATAGATTACAGCACCTACATTTCCGCCTGCTCCAACTATACCTGAAACAGAACCTAACGCCTTCTTATTAATAAATGGAACAACTGAATAGGTAGCACCTTCTGCCATTTGAACAAATAAAGAAAAACCAATCATTGCAGTAATTGCGAATGGTAGATAATCCATTCTTGAAAAAAGGACCAAAGCCATTCCCTCTACAATCATAACAGCAACTAACCATTTCACTCTACCTTCCAAACCTCCTGTTCTCGAAAATTTATCACCTAACCATCCGCCCATTGAACGAGCAAATAGATTCATTAAACCAAATAATGCTGCAATACCGCCAGCCATATTTTCTGATAGAGCAAACTTTGTTTGATAGTATGTTGCTGCTCTACCGTTTACAAATAATTCCATTCCAAAACACCCTGCATACATTGCAAATAAGATCCAAACTCTTTTGTCGCTTGCTGCAGACATAAATAAACTTTTTTCTCCTTTTGCTGCTTGAGGACGTTCTTCTGGTAAATCTTCGTAATTACCTTTTGGACAATCTGTTGTAAATCTCCAATATAAAAATGCTACTACTAACATTAAGACTGCAGGTACAAACATTGCTGGTCTCCATTTAGATAATTCAGAATCAGCAAAACCAGCTGCTAACATACCTGAAGCAATTAATGGCATCATAATCTGTGTAACACCTCCACCTAAATTACCCCATCCTGCTGATGTTGCATTAGCTATACCAACTACATTTGGCGCAAACATTACCGAAGTATGGTATTGAGTAATCACAAAAGAAGCTCCTATTACACCAATTGCTAAACGAGAAACAAAATACATTTCCCATGTAGTAACAAATGCAGATGCTGAAACTACAAATGCCCCAAAAGTAAGTAAATAGATATAACTTTTTCTTGGGCCAATCTTATCACATAAGTTACCTACCCCTAATCTTGCAAAAATTGTAACTCCTACCGAAGCTATAAATGCTATAATTTTTTGATCTTTAGTAAGATCTAAATCTGGTCCTATTGTTGAATTCATTAATGGTGCATGAGCAAACCATCCAAAGAAACAAAGAAAAAATGCCATCCAACTCAAATGGAAGGTACGCATTTGAATACTACTTAGGTCAAACAAGTTAATACTTGTTGCTTTTTCATTTGATAAAGTATTTGATCTCATAATAGTTAAGTAATTTTCACTACAATAATTTTATTACGTAGCAATACTACGTAGTTTTACTTAAAAATGAAAGTATAGTTCAATTTTTTACGTAAAAAAAAGAGATTCATTACTGAATCTCTCATTTTACAACCAAAATATACTTAGCCTACAATATTTAACTCTTCTTTATGTTCGGCTTCAAAAATATCTTTTTGGTTACTTTGTTCTATTTCTCTTAATCTTTTTCGAACTCTAGAAACCTGCGTTTTACCAACTCCTGTTTCGTCCGAAATCTGCTGAGTAGTAAAACCAGCCTTTAATCTATTTATAACTTCTTTATTACGTTCCGTCCAACGATCATAATTCATTTTACGTCCCTTCTTACCTCCTTTATATTTTCCTTCTGCTTTAGCTCTGGCAATACCTTCAATAGTTTTTTCCTGAACTTGGTATTCTTTCATGTTAAGCATTGTTTCAAACGCAGCAATTACTGCCTGTATTCCTGCATTTGCTTGGCTATCTTCCAAACCAAACTTTGTGAAGTTGACTGTTGCTTTAGTAGAAAGAAGTGCTTTTAAAGCAGTGATAATATCATGAACATTATCTCCTAACTTATCAATGTCACCAATATGTAATATATCCTCTGCAGTTAGAATTTCTAATAATTCTTTTGCTCTAGGTCTTTCAACAAACGGCAATGTTACTGGGCATTTATCAATAAAAGGCTTTCCTTTTATTTTTGCTTGCTGTTGAAATTTAGATTGTGCGACGGTAGATACACGTATATATGTAAAAATTGACATTCTATTTACTTGCTAATAAGGTTTATGTATTGTATTGAACACACTTTAAAGTCTATTCAATTCAAACACATTTTAAGCAAAAAAAAGTAGAATTTTAATTTTATTGACATTTTTTTTAATCAGAATTTCTTAAATAACTCAAAACTAACTATCTATAAAAAAGTTATGTTCAGCAATATCTTTCTTTAACTTTTCTAATTCAAGAATACCGATCTTCTTTCCTTCAGTTTTTAAGATTCCTTCTTTTTTTAATGCTGAAATCACTCTAATTACTTGTTCGTCTGTAGTTCCTGCAAAATCTGCAATTTCTTTTCTTGATAACTGAATATTTAGAAATGCCCCTGTTTTCCCAAACTTTCTGTTTATATATAAAATGCTATCAATAACCTTTTCCCTTACCGTCATTTGAGCAATTTTACGAACTTTGTTTTCACTTCTATTTAATTCCTCTGCATAAAATAGCATCATGGCGTATGATAGCTCTGGTACAGATTGTAACATTTTACTTATACTATTATTTGAAAAATTGCACAAAACTGTATCTTCTAAAGCAACTGCACTAATATGATAGGATTGCCCAATACCAAAACCTCTATGCCCAATTATTTCTCCATCATTGCATAATCTTACAATTTGTTCTCTACCATTAATTCCAGTTTTACCAACTTTGGTTTTCCCCTGATATATAAAATACAATCCATGTACTGGTGCCCCTTCTAAAATAAATGGTTGTCCTTTCTTAACATAAACGGTAAGTTTATCATCAAGAAAAGGCTTTAACTCATTAACATGGCTATTTTGTTTAATTATACAGTTTGTATTGGAACACTTTACACACTCAACTTGATTATTATTCATGTTTGTTAGTTTAATTGAAGACCCTGTTAGTACGTAATTTTACGTATAATTATACTACAAATCAATTTATACGTGAACTAAATAATTAATTATTACTGAAATTAGCCCTAAAATTGTATCAATTATTTCGCTAAATACACCCGTATTCATCTCTAAATTGATGTTTATAAAAAGTAATTACATAACTTATAACAACTAATTATCATTAAACTTTAATTTCATGCATTTCACTATTGCCTTAATTATTTTCATATTAATTCTCCTATTAATTGGATATACGCTTTCAAAAGGAAGAAAAACTAAAACTGTTAGTAAAGAAGAGTTTAATGCTTCTTGGAGAGATATTTTAAAAGAGCATGTTTCTTTTTATAATGAATTAAATAGAGAGCAACAAAGCCTTTTTGAACAGCGTATTTTAAAGTTTTTAAACCATGTAAAAATTACGGCTGTTAAAACAGAAATAAATGATCTAGACAAGCTATTAGTAGCATCTAGTGCTATTATTCCAATTTTTGGCTACCCAAATTGGGAGTATCCAAATTTAAACGAAGTGCTTATACATGATTCTCATTTAAATGATACTGAATTTGGACTTCAAGCTGAAGATGGATATATACTAGGAATGGTAGGCACAGGGAAATTAGAAGGTAAAATGTTACTTTCTAAAGGTGCGTTAAGAGAAGGATTTAGAAATGATAATGATAAAAAGAATGTTGGTATTCATGAGTTTGTTCATTTAATTGATATGGCCGATGGGAAAATTGATGGGATACCAGAGGTTCTTCTTCAAAAAAGCTACACACTACCATGGATGAATTTAATGCATCAGAAAATAGAAGAGATACTCAATAAAGATTCTGATATTAACCCGTATGGAGCTACTAACGTACAAGAATTTTTAACCGTTACTTCTGAATATTTCTTTGAGAGACCTAATTTATTAAAGAAAAATCACCCTGAATTGTATGAAAATCTTGCTCTCATTTTTAATCAAAATATGTCTGAACAAGAGAAACTATTTGAAACAAATAAGCAAGAAGAAGTTGAAATTGGTAGAAATGATTTATGCCCTTGTGGAAGTGGAAAAAAATATAAGAAATGTCATGGGAAAAATAATTCATAATACTATTTCTGTATGAATATATTACTTTTGTGAAATTGGGAATGAAATCAATAAGCAGAATGCATTCAATTCACTCCCAATAAACCTAATTGATTACACCTCAAAATTCACTTAAATGGAACAAATTCAAAATAGAAATGATGTCAATAAAATAGTGCTTTCTTTTTATGGTAGAGTACGAAAAGATGAAGTCTTAGGACCAATTTTCAATACTGCAATCCATGAAGAAAAATGGCCCGAACATCTAGAAAAATTAACTGATTTCTGGTATTCAAATCTATTTGGGGTGAGAACTTTTAGTGGCAACCCAGTACAAGCACATATAAAAACAGATAATATGATGAATAATACTATGGGCCCTGAGCATTTTGAAAGGTGGTTAACACTCTGGTTCTCAACAATAGAATCTTTATTTGAAGGTGAACTAGCAGAAAAAGCAAAGCAAGTGGCTTATAATATCGCTCAAAGACAGTTGATGATTGTACGTTCTGCACGATAGTTTTATGATAAATGAAAACTCTACATTGAATTTTCATCAAGTTTCAATGCATAAACAACTCCATTTGCATCACCAAAATAAATGATTCCATTATCAATAAATGGAGTTGATAAAATAGCTCCTAAATCAAGAATTTTCTTTTCTGCCTCCTTAAAGTCTTCACCGTATAATTCAAAACCTGTTTTAAATTCATCTTTATCATTGTACACTACAGAATAATTTTTCTTACTTCCACTCGTCCGAAAAATCTCTTTTAGTTTTCCTTTTGATTGACCTATTTGATAAAGCTTACCATTAAAGCAACCAAAATAGATATCGTTTTCATGTTGAATACCTGAACCGTAAACACGCATATTTAAAGGGTAAGAAGATATTTCACTCCCATCAATAGCAGAAAGACTACAAAAACGATGTGAATCTGAAGTGCCAACATAAATTTTATCATCAATTACTAATGGAGTAGCAATCACCCAACTTCCTTTTTCTTTGTAGTTCCAAACTCCTCGACCCGACTCACTATTTAAAGCATAAATATTATAATCTCTACTTCCAAAAATCACAGAATTATTATATAGTGTAGCACCTTTCTGAATTTCACCCTGAGGAAAATAAGCATCACCAACAGTCTTAAATTTCCAAATTAGATGCCCATTTTCAGCATTAAGAGAATAGAAATAACCATCAAAACTTCCGATAAAAACTTTATTATCATGAAGCAGTGGAGTAGCATGTACAATCCCATCTGTTTTATATTTCCAGATTAATTTGCCATTCTTGGGGTTTAAGGAATAAACATACCCATCACCACTTCCTACTACTAATTTTCCATTTTCAATAACTGGTGATGAAAGAAAATAATCCCATATATCTTTACGTTGTTCACCTTCTGTTTTAAATACCCATTGTAGTTCAGAATTCTGTTTATTGATTGCATAAATAGCCCCATCTGTGCTGTTAATAATCACAGTGTTTTGATAAAGTAAAGGCCGTGACTTGACTTCGCCTTCGGTTTTAAATTTCCATTTCAACTGACCTTTTTCTTTACCAAGAACGTAAAGGCAAGAGTCGTTACTCCCTATATAAATGTTGCTATCATCAACAACAGGTGATGAATACACTCTATCTTCGGTTCTAAACTCCCATACCAAAGAAGTTTGTCCATAAAGAGAAGAGGAAAGATGAGTAAGTAGTAGTAGTTTACAAATTTTGATCATTTGCTTTATTGTTTATTACTGAAGTATAATTAATGTAGTGATAGTAGTTTTGTAATTGCAAGTTAGTGGTCTGTTTGGTTTAATCAATTATTAATTCAAAACACTTAATCCATATTTTTATGATATCACAACCAATAACACTGAGAACTTTTAGAGTTTTAAGTTCCTACTCTAAAATAAAAGTCACAGACTATGACAAATACCCACAAATCAGAAAAACAACGGAATGAAATCAGTATCGTCTTTTTCCCTTCAAGAAAACATTTTGTAGACATGAATACTGACCCGAGTTTTGCTCCTCATTTTTACCATAGACAAGCTGCTTTGAAAGAAGGATATGTGATGTCGGTGATGGAGTATGATAAATAATATCTTAATTATCATAGAAATACCCAACTGTTCTTTGTGTTAAGCCGACAGGCATCACTAAGAACTTACACACTCATTTAAGTTTGTAACTTAAAACCAAAAAACATTTCATTACCACCTCCCTTATCACTAACTTCGATAAATAAAAAACTAACTAAAACGATTCATCATGGCTAGAACACACTCCTTCTACGATCAAGAAGCAACCTATTTCGTAACAATGACAGTAGTCTATTGGATAGATGTATTCACAAGAAAAGAATACCGTAATATCATCCTTGACAGTTTCAAATATTGTCAAGAACACAAAGGCTTAAAAATTCACGCCTATGTGATAATGAGTAATCATATTCACATGATCATCACAAAAGATCGTAACAAGAACCTGTCTGATATATTGAGAGATTTCAAAAAACACACCGCTAAGACTATTGTAAAAAGTATTGAAGAAAACAGAGAAGAAAGTCGAAGGGAATGGATGCTTTGGATGTTTCAGAAAGCTGGACAGAAAAATCCTAAAAACAGAGATTTTCAATTTTGGCAGCAGCACAACCAACCCATTATTCTTGATACTTCTGAAAAACTTTCACAGCGATTAGGCTATATTCATGACAATCCTATCAAAGCAGGAATAGTACAAGATGCGAAAGATTATCTGTACTCAAGTACTTCTAATTATCATGGTGTGAAATATAATTTATTGGAAGTTGATGTATTGAGATAATTATACCTCATTGTTATAAGTCACAGACTATAACAATACCCAAGTTCGAAATGACGCTACCGCTTAACATTTCAAACAGTGAGCGATTGTGATAAAATTGAAAGCTACTACTACCACCACTGTTTTTAGTGCCAAGCCGAAAGGCGTCACTGAGAACTACCACTTTGTTATAGTCTGTGACTTATAACAAATACCCACAAACTAAAGAAATTTTATTGAATGATCATTTGTTCTTCTTTCTTAGTACAAGGATATATTTTATCAATATAGATTACGCCATCAAAAGTATCTAACCAATACAGTTTATATGCTTTTCCCCAGTGATATCGCATTAGAAATTGAACAGGGTCTCCTGAGTAACTTTTGAAATCAAGAAAAGCTTGTTGAAAGTTCATTCCTGCAATCTTATTCTCTAAAAATTTTTTATTTTTCACTTTACGTAATGACGAAGTATTATCTCGATTTGCCCAACCTGTTGTACCTTCTGAAGAAATAAAACCTAATGAATACATTTGATCACCCAAAACCTCATATACTTTATCAGTCATAGTAATTGCTTTAAAGTTCTTATGTAAAACTCTTGAAATATGATAGTTGTGTGCCCAAACAATTATCTTCTTATTAGGAAATCGTTTTTGAGTTAGCCATAATAAATTATCAGCCATATAATTATCCCTAATATTTAATGATTCTTGTAGACTTGAAGCTGTTCTCATTTCTGAATAGCCAATAAGACTATGTAGTACTTGCTTCCAGAAATCATCTTTATCATAAGAGTTATATAATACATTAAGCTCTTTGAAATAATAGGTTAAATCCTCTTCTCTGTTTTCTAATTCAAATGATTGATTGTTTTTCAAAAGTGTTTTAAAGATGTGAAAGAATCTCTTTTCATCATTTACAATAAGGTGATTGTCTTCATAAAACTTCAAAAAATCGTCATAAAAATTTTTCTTAAAATAGAATTGCATATCAAAGCCCGTAGTGTATAATGGACGATCAGTAGCAAGTGTATTTTTGATGTAAGAAAAAGAAGGTTTACATTCTCCACATTTAGTCCAAATAGGAAAGATTTCTTCGTAGGCATCTTCAAAATTTAAAGAATCATGTTCATATGCCCCTTGCATTTCATAAAAATTACTTTCATAAGCAATCACATCGAATCCCATCTGTTCATGTAGGTATTTAATTAATCTTGCCTTCATTATAAAAGCAGTTCCTGTGCCATGATCCTGTTCTCCAAGCATAACTACTCTTGCATCTCCTATTGCAGTTTTAATAGCAGTTAAATCATTGTCATTTTCATAATTAATATCAAGAGATTTAATTTCTGAAGTGTTTGCTATTACATAAGCATCAAAATCTTTTTGAGCAAAAATGTGTATTGGTAATAGTAAAATTAAAGAGGTGATAATATAGTTCATCAATCTAAGTGGTTAATTAAGGATAATAGTATGTTACGTAATTAAATACACTCTCAACAATCAGAAAGTTGGAACCTTATTTTTTTAATTATAAGTAATATCCTCTATTGTTATTAGTGTCAAATCAAAAGACATTACTGAGAACTATCCTTTTGTTATAGTCTGTGACTTATAACAAATACCCT
This sequence comes from Flammeovirga kamogawensis, assembly GCF_018736065.1. Lineage (GTDB taxonomy): Bacteria > Bacteroidota > Bacteroidia > Cytophagales > Flammeovirgaceae > Flammeovirga > Flammeovirga kamogawensis. The sequence goes on along the minus strand of NZ_CP076128.1, from coordinate 4,118,824 downwards.
TAAACCAGATCAAAAATGGAATGAAATCAGCATCATCTTTTTCCCTTCAAGAAAACATTTTGTAGGCATGAGTACTAACCCGAGTTACGCCACTCATTTTTACGATAGACAAGCTGCTTTGAAAGAAGGGTTTGTGATGCCGGTGATGGAGTGGGATGAATAATAATTTTATATTCTTTACTGTTTTAATAGAATGATAGTGTACAGTAATAATCGTTAGTGTAATACTTTTTACCTATTTTTTGTATTGCGAAGATATTATTTGATTTGTTAATGATATTAGGGTAAATTTAGAAAGCCTAATAACAGACTTATAACAAATAAAAAACTTATTAATATGAGCGATCAATTATATGTATACAAATTTCTTGATGAAAATAACATTGGAAAGGCTAAACTAAACGATAAAACACAAAAGTTTGAAGTTCATTTTTATGAAGAGGACTTCAAGAAATTGGCTGATATGGGAATTTTATCATTTTGTATTGAAGGTGGGTTTGTATTAGGAAATGACCATGAAAATGGTGGTGTAAAAATGATAAAACTATTCAATGAACCAATATTACATGGTGTATTCTCTGGAGAAATGGAAGGTTATGAATTTATCAGTCCACCAATTACCTCTGATATGATGATAAACGAATATGAAAAGATTAATAATAATTTAACTAATAACCTTTCAGGAGAGGACTTACTTATACCTACAAATTGTAACGTCATAGATTTCAGAGGAAAAGAAATATGTTTTATTGTTTTGGGAGTTCAAGATTACTACATAGTTAATCGAATTTCTACATTAAATAATTTAGATAAGTTATCTGATTTAAGTCAGGATTTTCTAGATCAAAAAGAAAAAAAGGAAGTCTAATTTATCCCCTCTGTTCTTTGTGTTAAGCCGACAGGCGTCACTAAGAACTTCCACATTCATTAAAGTCTGTGACTTAAAACAAAAAAATATTTCATTACCAATCTCCTTATTACTAACTTCAATAAATAAAAAACTAACTAAAACGATTCATCATGGCTAGAAAACATATCTTCTACGATCAAGAAGCTACTTATTTTGTCACTATTTCTGTGGTTTATTGGATAGACGTATTTACAAGAGAAGAATACCGTAATATCGTCCTTGAAAGTCTAAAATATTGCCAAAAGGAAAAAGGGCTAAATATTCATGCATATGTGATAATGAGTAATCATATTCATCTTATTATTTCAAAAGAACTACATATCAATATCTCTGATATTCTAAGAGATTTCAAAAAGTACACTTCTAAATCCATTATTAAAAGCATTCAAAACAATGTAGTTGAAAGTAGAAAAGAATGGATGCTTTGGATGTTTCAAAGAGCTGGTCAGAAAAATACTAGGAATAAAAAGTATCAATTTTGGCAACAGCATAATCATCCTGTCCTTTTGGATACATCAGAAAAACTACAACAACGTTTAGATTACACGCATGACAATCCTATCAAAGCAGGAATTGTTCAAGATGCGAAATACTACCTCTATTCTAGTGCTTCTAACTATCATGGTATGAAATATAATCTTTTGGAAGTCGATGTTTTGGGATGAATATTTTAGTTTTGTTTTAAGTTACAAACTTAAAAAAATGGGCTAGTTCGTAGTGACGCCTGTCGGCTTAACACAACGAACAGTAGGGGAATACAATTAACAATAATACATCTTTTAAAGCATGAATATATATAAAATATCAATTGACGTTAATTATACATTTTGGTTACAAGTAAGTGACTCAAATAAGAATTTAATTGAAAACATTTCATCAGAAAATGAAATATTAGATTTTGGTAATGTAGATCCAAATGAAATATTTGGTCTTACTAAAAGTTTCGATGATTGTATGTTTGATGAAATATTTGGCTTCACAGAATTAATTAGCAACTCTAAGTTATTTAAACTTTTAAATGAATCAGGAGAAATTAAAAAAGTAAAAACTATAGATAGTTCTATTTTTTACATCTATAAAAACAATATTATTTTAGATGTTTTTAATACTGAAAAATCAATTGTTAAACGTTTTCCATTTCCTCCACATGATATTTATGAAATAGAGAAGTACCATTTTAATATTAATGATACCATGTATGATAGTTTTTTTTCAGTTCCAGTGATGGGTGGGACACAATTATTTTATTGTGAAAATAATAAAGATAATCAGTTAACCTTTAAAAACATCTATGATAATGAAGGCTATGAGGGACTTATCTTTAAAAAGGTTTTTTCATTATAAATTTATCAAACAATTAGCTTCAAGAAGAAAAAAGACCCCACAGCCAAAAGCCACGGGGTCTAGAATAAATAAGATATGAATAAGCAGCTTAAACGTGTGATTGCCTAAAATCTCACGTTAGCTGCTTTATAAGTTCCATCAATTTGTACACCTTGCATCTCTAAGTATTGCAATCTGTACAAGTAAGCCGCGCCGTTGAACAATGCGTGAGCAACGTCTACTGCTTTACGGTTTTCCCAGTTTTCAAGAGGAGTACCTTTTACCCACTCATTGAATGCTCCCATTGCAGGACCACACCAGATTTGGTAATCCAACTCTCTACCTTTCACACCACGGTTTGCCCATGATGAAGAAAGACCTAAGTACCAACGGAAGATTAATGCCATCTTACGCTTTGGATTGTTTTCTGATCTTGTGATTTGCTCTGGATCACGCTCTTGGAAAAACTCAATACACATTTTCCAGATGTTCTCTAACGTATCTTGGAAAATTGTTTTCTCTAACGTCATACGGTCCTTTGCAGGAAGTTCATCTATGCTATCATATTTGATGTAGATATCATATAACTTTTGTGCTCTTAAAGCGAACAACGTTCCTTTTTTAAGTACTTGTAACTTCACGCCTAGTTCGAACATATCAGATGCTGGTGCCATCATAATGTCTGTCATTCCCGCTTGTGCTAACACCTTACGAGAGTGATCTGATGCACCCGACTCTAAACATGCTTGGTTAATTGAACCTGTTACTACAAACGCCGCACCCATAGCGAAAGCCGCTAATACAGATTGAGGCGTTGAGATACCACCTGCAGCACCTACACGTACTTGCTCTGGGTAGTTCAATTCTTCTTGGATTCTGTTTCTTAACAATAGCACTGATGGTAATAATGATACCAACGGTCTATTGTCTGTATGTCCACCTGAATCAGCTTCTACTGTAATATCATCAGACATAGGAACAGACAATGCTAATGTTGCTTGTTCTGCTGTAATCTGACCTTCTGCTACCAATTTATCCAAAATTGACTTTGGTGCTGGACGCATGAATTTCTCTGCTACTTCTAAACGAGATACTTTAGCGATGATCTTGTTTTCCATATGGATAGATCCATCCGCATTTTTGCGTAACCCTGCCGCTCTGAACTTCACAACGAAAGGTGTTAAATCCATAAATGCTGATGCTTCAATCACTTTCACACCACGCTTTAAGAACAACTCACAAGCTTCACGCTCTAAAGCTACCTCGTTAGGTGAGTGAATTAAGTTGAATGCATAAGGTCCGTTTGGTAATGCCGCTTGAATCTTATCGATCGCCTGCTCAATTCTTGCAGGAATTAATCCACCTGCGCCAAATGAACATAACATACCTGCTTTACCTAAAGCAATTACCAAGTCTTCCGAAGAAATACCATTGGCCATTGCACCACCCATATAGTTATATTTCAAACCATAAGCTGCTCTAAAAGAAGGATCACCCATTGCTTCTGGAGCGTAGGCTGGAATATTTGCTAAGGCTTCGCCTGATGTTAAATCTGCTGGAGATGATGTTCCCATTCCATCAGCAACACCAATTGTACCTTCTGCATTGCGTACTACAAAAAGTTGCTTGTCTAATTTCTCAAACTGTGCTTTAATTTCTGCAGCGTTATATTTTAATAAGCTTGATGCACCAAACCATTTAGTGTTTGATGGTAAGCTTTGACTTTTTAAGCCGTTATTTTGATTCACGATTGTTGTGTTCATCACTATGTTAAATAGTTCGTTGAAATGAGGAGCGTTATTGCTAACGCCCCTTCATCTCTGTGATGTGTGTATTTTTATATGTTCCCGTGTTTTGCGTGAGCACCACTCGGAACTTCATTATTGCAATCCTAAGTAACACCTATCAGGTAAAACTTGTAATCGCTATATGATTAACCAATTACTAAAGAAAGATCAGTTAATTCATAAATTCTTAAATCACCTTTCCAAAGGTTAGCGTCTACAAGAATGACAACTTTGCCATTTTCGTTTTTCACTTCTTTGATATGGCATTCCAAGTTCATTGTTGGGTCACCTTGTAAAATTTGACCTCTGTACTTCCAAACTGTTTTGTTTGGTGCAAGATGGTTAAACCCTACGTTAGCTAAACCATTACCTAAACCTTGTTGTAAGGCATAAACTTGAACGGCTTGATGAATTGCCTCAACACCTAATGAACCTGGCATAACAGGATCTTGGTAGAAGTGACAAGTAAAGAACCAATCGTAGTTATTGATAGCACGTGTAGCATGGATATATCCTTTACCGTACTTACCACCTTCTTTTATAATTGTAGCACTGTCTAACAAGTTCAATTGATCTTCTGCCAAGTGTAATCTTGGTGAAGCTGGGTTTGTTGACTTGTACAACTTCATTTTACCAAATAATGAATCTAGGTTAAATGAAATGCTATTCTTTTTATCGTATTCGTTCGAATCTTTCCAAGTTGGCATCTTCTCTCCTGAGTCCAAACCTGCTTGACTTGATAAGTCGGCCACAGTAAAGAAACCGAATGATGATTGACCTACGTAGAATACTGTTCCATCTACAGACAATTCGAAAGTATAACGTTGTAATACCGTACCTGCAAGGTTAGTATGCGACGTCATCACTACTTTGTTTGTGATTGTTTTTCCTTGAAGATCAACATCCACTAACATCTCACCATCACCATCTAGGTTACGGAAGAATAAATCTTTATCAGGAACAGACAATGTAGAACCTAAGTAAGCACCTAAGAAACCACAAGGTTGTAAAGCTACTTCCATTAATACTGAATAAGGCATTACTGGAGAAGCATTTTGCTTAAAGTACCATGCATCTACTGGTACATCGTACTCAGAGATAATTGTTGGTTTGTTAGAGAAATCATGTCTTTCATTACTGATTGACAATACTCTTGAGATTACTTGTAAATCTGTGTTTGGTTGACGCGATAATGAACGACCGTCAAATACTTTGTATTCATCACCAAAACATTTAGAAACTGGTCCTAATGCAAATTGAGTGATGTCACCTTCGTCTAGTAAAACCTCTTTATTCACAGGCTTCACGTACACACCGTGATTTGTATTGGCTAAATCCTTCTTGTATTGAGGATTGTCTTTTTCTTGTAAACGAAGTCCTAAGTTTTCGAAGTATACAGAAGATAAATCGTCATAGATAATTTCTAAATCAGCTACTACGTAAGGCTCAGGAACTAAACCTACTTCTTTCACATCCATACGGTAAATTAACTTACCTTCTTTTGCGTTTACTTCTTTACGACATCTTACTTTTTGAGGGATATCTAATACAGGTTGGAAACGAGCATCTTTTGTTAAACGTTGCATACCCATGTATAACATTAAGAAACGCAATAACTGTCCACCACCTTCTGCTTGTAAAGAACCAGCAAGCACTTCGTCATCTCTAAAGTGACATGGGAAGTACCAATCGTCTGCTTTCAAATCTTTTTCGGCTTCGATAAAACCAATTCCTGAAGAACCACCTTTAAGGTCTAATTCAGTAATTCTATCTAACATTAAGATATCTTTAGGAGGAAGACGTAACGATCCGTTTCTACCTAAGTTATTGTAATCTGCACCAAATACACCTTCTAAATCACCTTGTGTTAAACGAAGTAATTCGTCTTGGTTAAAAGTAGTTTGGTTACAGTGTAATAACGGCTCAAAGAATTGTTGCTTACGGTTGTTTCTTTCTTCAATTTCAGAAGGCTTGAATACTACTCCTTGTCCAACTGATAAATCAGCTTCGTTAAAGAAACCTGCACAACCACCGCGCATTTTCAATACCATTCTATCTTCTACATAACAATCGTAACGGAAGAAGAATAATAAGTTGTTACCATTACGTACATAGCTATCAATGCTAATGTCATAACGTAACGTTTGTCCTTCGAAAGGAAGATCATCCAAGAAAGTTAAAGTACAATCTAATAGACGGTATTTGTACTCTCCTTTGTTTTGGAAATCAATTCCTAAATAAGAAATCAATAAAAGGTCACATTGTCCAGATTCTACAGCTACTGCCCAAGGAATTTGTCCGTCTGTTGCAAACCAAGAATTGTAAGGGATATCGTATTCAGTAGTTAAACTAGATGGCTTATACTCGTTTGTTTTAGCATCTAATTTTGTTACTCTACTTACTAATAAGTAAGGAGGCATTGGTAGCATTACTCTACATGGGTACGTATCAATAATTGAGTATTCAGGTCCGAATACGTCAGCAATTTTACCAGTAGCAAATGTAAGTAGATCTTGCTCGTTCCAGATTGCATCTTTCTTAGACGCTCTGTAGTCTGGTGCATCAAAATCATAAAGTGCCAAGCCATTCTCAGCAATTTTCTGAGAAACCTTCTTCTCAATAGTATCTAAAGTTGAATTCTTATCCATCTTATTTATTGTTTGTTCTTTTTCTACTGCCGCAAACATATCGTAGGCTTCTTCACCAGCAAATGCAGGTGTTCTTTCTCCAATTCTATTTGTTGCATTTTGGAAAGTCGCTTTGTTCTGTTCAGTTAAGGCAAATTCTTCAAAACGAGCTCCTCCAGTATGTAATCTCTTGTAAATTTTCTTTCTTTTGATTCCTCTTTCAGAAGTTTTTGTAATGTAAGCCGATAAATCAAGCGCTACACCCTCTCCTAGTAATTGAGCAATCATTGCAGTAAAGCTTTTCAACGAGTCAGAACCCTTACGGTCTGTAGCTATTGTTGTATGCTTTTCTTCTTTTAAGATCTCACCAATCCATCTTGAACAAGTAGAGTTAGCCCCCACTTCTAAAAAGATATCATGACCATCTTCTTTCATCTTTCTGATTAGCTTCGGAAGGTTTACCTCTTGGCAACACACCTCTTTTGCATTTTCAGCAATTGTATCAACATCAATTTTCATTGGTGCCATAGTCACACCAGAATACACTGTTAAAGGCACTTCTTTTTGCAGTGGTAAATGGTGCATTGTAATAAACTCATCCGATACTCTACGAATAAATTCATGGTGTACAACATTATTGATGGTGAGCGTTACCGATGCTAAACCATGCTTTTGCATAATTTCTTCAAGGATATCGTTATCACCAGAAAGAATAATTTCAGAATCCGTATTGATGAATGTTAGATAAACTCTTTCGTATTCACCCTCAACTTCTTCTCTATACCATTCTTCTAATGTTTTATATCCTAGCTTTTTAGCATTTGTAGTAATCAAACGGCTTCTCCAACGTGCTTTAGCTGTAGCAACATCTAATCCCCATTCTTTACTCAGAATAGTCATATCACCGCCAACTACCTCACTAAAAATGTTAGACTCTAAGAATTTCTCATCTACTAAATGAGCATCCCAGAATTGTTGTCCGTACCACATTCCGCTAGTTTCACCCATGCTATACCCTGCCATTGCATCTGGCTTCATCTTCAAAATATCTTGAAGTAAGTGTGTATAAGCAGCAGAGAAAGCACAACCAATTGCCATTACAGGAAGTGCGTTAGTACCAAGATTTTGCTCTTGTAACTTCACTTCTTCAGCAGATGGTGTTTTTAAAGTTCTTGGGTATAAATACTCCGTAAAGAACGCTCTGTTTGGATGGTTAACCGATTCCTTAATGTTATCATATAGGCTTGGGAACATCTGTAATAAAGAAGCTCCAAAACCTTGATACGCACTACCAGAACCAGGATACATTAGGGCTACTTTTCCATTTTTGCCTAACGGCGATGGGTTATAGTAACTACCTGATGGCATTTGTAATACTACATTATTCTTGTAAGCCTCTTTCATGTGCTTTTGGAAGAATTCTACATCACGTAGTAAAACGTCCTCAGATTTGGCTACAAAAATTACTTTAATATCAGCAGCTTGATCAAATGTTTCACAAAGCTTGTCCGATGTCTCATTAAAACCAACTGTCTCAACATCTGTCAATACAGCCAATAATTGATGATTTATTGCACCAGGACTAGTAATAGAAACAGGGAATAAACGCTCTCCTCCTTTTGCTAAGTAAGGGCTGCGTTCTTCTACCGTTGGATGAGAAGCTTCCGACATCAATACATGTGCAGAAGAACCATCACTTGCCAAACCACTAATTGCTGCACGTAAATCTTCTTTTCCTTCTTCTACAACCCAAGGCATAGATACATTAGGAACAAAGAAAGATGTACCTGTAAATTTATCTTCAGATTTAGGTCCTGTCCATTGCGGAGTTGCAGGAATAAATCTATGGTATAAAGCTAAAGCTGATCGAATAATCGAAGCAATACCAGATGCAGAGAAAGTATGTCCCACTGTAGATTTACTAGAACCTAAAGCGGTGGTCAATTTTCCATTTTCTGATTTATATACCGAAGTTAAACCTTCGATCTCTGCCTGATCTTCTACTGCTATACCACTTGCAGAAACTTCTAATAAACCAATATCAGAAGCATCTAAATTATTATTTGATAAAATTTCTGTTGCACCTTTTTTAACAGCTGCAGCAGTTATTTCGCCTCTAATAGAAGAGATTTCAGATTGAACAATCGCAATGTCATCAATTTGTGCATACACACGATCTTCTTTCGCATCTTCTGCTCTTTTAATAACAATTGCACCAGCACCTTCACCAACATTCCATCCGTTTGTTTCAGTGTTCCATCCTAAAGAAACATCGCCTGTATTTACTGGGTTCTTAACATGACGGCTCAATACACCTTCCATGCTACCTGCTAAATCAATAGCACCCAATACTACAGCATCAACCTCTCCTAGTGCTAACATATTTCTTGCTACATCCAATGCTTTATATACTGCATTTTCATTAGAAGAAATTGTAAATGATGGTCCTGTAAAATCCCACAATGCTGAAACTCTACTAGAAATGATATTACCAATAAAGCCTGTATGTTCTGAAGGAGAATGATCTTCGAATGCTTCAAAAACAGTGTTTTTCAACACGTCAGAAAGTGATGCTTTTTTCTCAACATCCATTTCTAAACCTGCCATCTTCAATGCTTCTTCTACTTGCCAGATAAGATCCCATCTACCCATACGGTGATGAATTTCTAATTCTGATTCCATAGCAGTAAGTACCGCAATGTTGGCTCCTTTTCCTTGTGCTCCTGTTAAACCTGCATCGTGCAATGCTCTATCGGCAACAGTAAGCATCAACGTTTGTTGTAACGTTAAACGTTCGGCTTCTTTCGGCTGAATTTTAAAGCGTAAGATATCTAAATCAAACTCTTCTAACCATGCCCCTTGAATACCTTTTATATCTTCTAAACCTAAACCTTTCTTCAACGTTTCCAATTCTTCCATTCCCTTCCAACGGTTAGCCGGAAGTCCTTTAAAGAATTGTTCTCCTTGGTATAAAGCCAAATAGAAATCTTCTACCGTAGCACAACCTCCAAAATGAAGATCCATACCTACAATAGACATTGGTTGTTTAGGCGAACTAATTTTTTCTTTTTCTACTTTTTCCTCTGCGTTATAAGCAGATAAAATCATGTGTGCATTTGTACCACCAAAACCAAAAGCGTTAATTCCTGCATGAGGACGCTCTCCTTTTTGTGGCCAAGCAGAATTTTCCAACATGATCTGCTCTTTTCCTACTTTCTGATCTGTAGAATGAACAGCTCCTTCAATCTTAATTGTTGCTGGAATAAACTTCTTTTGCATGGCTATAATCACCTTTAACATTCCCGTCATTCCGGCAGCTGTTAAAAGGTGTCCCATATTAGATTTCACCGACCCTAAGAAAGGAGGTCTAACAGTATCTTGAGCAAAGAAATTACTGATAGAATCAATTTCTGTTGTATCTCCTAATGGAGTACCTGTTGCATGACACTCTAGGTAATCAATTTCTGCAGGTGTTAAGTTTGTTCCTTCGTAAGCTCTTTCAAAAGCTAACTTTTGTCCTTTTGGGTTTGGACTTAATAAGAACTTTCCTTTACCATCATTTGATAAACCTACACCATCTACAACTGCTAAAATCTTATCTCCATCACGTTGTGCATCGCTTAAGCGTTTTAACACCACCATACCTGCACCTTCAGAAGAAATCAAGCCACCAGAAGTATTATCTAAAGGTGCTGACTTTTCATTCATTCTTGCATAAGCGTGGAAATAAGAAAAGCCCATCTGAATAAACAACGGATCGGCACCACTTACAGCACCTGCTAACATCATGTCAGCTTTTCCTAATTGTAATTCGTCAATGGCTAATTTAATTGCATATAAACTAGAAGCACATGCAGCATCCAAAGAATAGTTTGTTGACGTTAATCCTGTTGCTTGAGCAATTAATGCTGAAGGAGAATTAGTCAATAACGTTTCGTGAATGTTGGCTTCGTAAGTTGTATTTGCAAAAGGAATTTGAATATTTTCTCCCGTTAATTCTGTAATCACAGTACTTGCCATATCTGCATAGATTGGCGCTAATACTTGGCGTGATCTTCTTGTTGGGAATGATAAGTTACCCACAATAACACCACAATTTTTACCTTGTGTGTTTTGCCAGTAACCACTGTCTTTTAATGCTTGTTGTGCTACATACAACGACCATTTAAATTGATCGTCTTGTTTTGTTAGTAAGTTGGCATCCAATTTATATCCAGAAGGATCAAATTGAAAATCTCGAACATATCCACCTCTTAATGCATAACACTTATCTAGTTTTCCTTTTTCTGTATGATATAAACGTTCTGGAGATTGTCCAAACGTTTCATCATCAGAAAGCGTAACTAGATCTTTATTATCCAGTAGATTATTCCAGAATGTATCTAATGAGTCTGATCCTGGGAATAAACCTCCCATACCAATGACTGCTATTTTATCTTTTTTGCTCATTGCATATCTTATTTTTCATCAATGGGGACGCAGCTAACTACGTCCCCTATTTTGATGAATGTGGTTATGACCAAGTTAGCTCACGACTGATTGTCATTGCTGCGCCATAACTTTTCATATAAACTTTTCCAGTTTCTGCATCATAGGCTGTGATATCAGAAACCATTGAGAAGTCATCTGCTTTTTTCACTTCGATTTGAACGTAGAACGGCTTTCCAAAAGGAAGAGCATCGAAGATCTCTACATATTCAGTACTTAAAGGTAAACTTGCTGCACCATGGAAACGACGTACCCAAACGACTGCTCCTTGATACATAATGTCCATCAAGTAAGGGTTTACCTTTTTAACAGGTACCTGTCCCTGACGTTCTTCTGTTACCCCATCATGCTCACATAAGAACACCATGTTTTTTTCGTTCATTTCTAGAATCGATTTGATTCCGTTGAAATCTGAACCATGAAACAACGTTCCATCTGTATATACCGAAGAAGCATCTGCTACTGCTGGAGCTGCACTTGTATTAGGCAATGCAACTACAGGAGCTTCAACTCCTTTAGAAGTTAAAGTGATTTGTGTTTGGTAATGGTTCAAGGGAAGTTTTCCACCATTATTGCTAGAGACATTCACTGTCATAGTTACAGTATCTTCTGATTTTGATGTCTCTTTTACTGTAATAGTGTAATCTTCCGCTTGCTTACCATCAAATACGATTCCTTTGAAAAGTTTCGCATTATCAACACGTTGAATGTTAAAGCCAGGATATAAATCAGTAGCTGTTTGTACCATCCAAGTTGATGCATTTACGATAGGAAGCACTGCGTTTCCTTGAATCATATGATGTTGTAAGAAAGGATTTTTCTCCTCCGTCATATTCCTCTTTACCGTATATGTTTTTAAATCACCTGATAAATCTGCTTTTGCTAATGGTAAAGTACCACCTAATATCACTTGAGGCTGATCTGCAAAGGCATCACTTAATTGATCTACCATTGCAACCGGACCTTCTTCAGAAGGAACTAATGCTACACCGTAAGCTTCGAACATTTTCTTTAACTCACCACTTACCATTCCTGCATCCCATGCTCCCCAGTTAATAGAGGCGATATGAACATCTGGATGGTTTTTCTTAAATAAATGAGCTACTCTGTTCAATACTTCATTGGCCATTGCATAATCTGATTGACCAACATTACCATAGAAACCTGCTACAGAAGAGAACAATACTACGTGTTTGATGTCATGAATGCTACCTGCTGCTACTGCGGCCAATAGTCCTGAAATCTTTACATCATATACATTATCGAAGTCTGTTGCTGTTTTGTTTTCGATTAGCTTATCTGCCAATCTTCCTGCACCATGGATAATACCAGTTATCTTACCTGCTTGTGCTACTATTGGTTCAACTGCTGCTTTTAATGCTTCTGCATTTGTTACGTCAGCTGCAGTGTAATATGCTTTTGCTCCTACACTTTCGATATACGCTAAATTCTCTTGGATTTCTCTTTGAGAAAGTACCGCACCTACCATTTTATTTATTGCCTTTGGAAGTGGTTTCTCTCCAGCTTCTTTTAAGGCCATCATTGCATTACGTTTAAGTGCTGGCTCGTCTGCCACACCTTGTGCCCATGCAGGTTCTGAATCTGTCAATGCCGATCTACCAACTAAAATAAATTTAGATTTGTACGTTTTCGCCATTGCTCGAACACAATCTGCTGTTACACCTTTTGCACCACCTGTTACCAAGAAAACGCTTTCTGAAGTAATACTAGAAGTTCTTACCGTTCCTGCTTTATGAGGTTCTACAACCGCTTGAAGCGTAAAACGTTTTCCTTCGTCATTGTAAGCTGTTTCAGTTGTAGTAACATCTGCATCTTTCAATTCTGCAATTACTTTCTTTGCAGCTACTTCTGCTTTTAATTGAGATGACAAGTCTACCGCTCTACAGAATACATTCGTCCATTCTAGGTTCATTGATTTTGTAAGACCAAACAAGCCTCCACCAATCACAGATACATTTCCTGGGTTCTTAGTACCAAATGCTCCTTCTAAACGAGTTACTGTCATGAAAGAAGCTCTTGTAGATTTAGCCGCGTAATCGTTTAACGACGGCTTCAAGTGTTTTGCTAACAAATACGCTGATTTCAATAATTCTTTTTCTTTATCGAAATGCATACCCCATTGTCCTAAAGGAAAACGGAAGTGAGGGTGAACATAAATAAACTGATCTACTCCTCCGATTTGTGCTAAAGCACTTTTAATTGCATCATCAGAAACATCTGATAATTGAAGCTCTTTTGCTCCTTGTGGTAAAGTTACTGCCGCTTGGCGAACCAAACTTGATGGCATTGTCAATACCGCTACATTTCTGCCTTCAGCCAATAATTCTTGTGCTAAAGAAACAGATAATCCCGAGCCATCGTTTGTCATGACTGTCCATGCATTTGCATCGTTATCGATAACCAACTGATCTGGCTCGGGAATATATTTAACTTGAACAGAAGAACGTGGTACACGGTCATAGTTTCCTGAAACAAATGACGTGTGATCTTCTACAATTACTTCTTCTAACTGCTTAGTAGACTTTTTTTTTTCAAGTTCCGTAGAACTTGTAGTTGCGCCTGCTTTACCTGAGATATACTCAGCAATCTGGGCGAGCGTTCGCAGTTCTGCAAGTTCTTGTGGATCTACTCCTTGAACTGATGGATTTGCTTCTGTCATAGCACCGAAGATCTCTACTCTTTTAATTGAGTCGATACCTAAATCTGCTTCCATATCCATTTCCATTTCCAACATTTCTGATGGGTAACCCGTCTTCTCTGCAATTACTTCTAAAAGTGATGCTTCAATTTCTGCATTTGTTACACCACCCGCTGCTGGTGTTGCTGCTACTGGTGCTGCCGCTACTGGAGCAGGAGCTGCTGCAGGTGCTGATGTTGCGCCTGCTTTACCTGAAATGTATTCTGCAATTTGAGCTAAAGTTCTTAACTCTGCTAATTCTTGTGGATCTACTCCTTGAACTGATGGATTTGCTTCTGTCATAGCACCGAAGATCTCTACTCTTTTAATTGAGTCGATACCTAAGTCTGCTTCCATATCCATTTCCATTTCCAACATTTCTGATGGGTAACCCGTCTTCTCTGCAATCACTACTAATAATGATGCTTCAATTTCTGCATTTGTTACGCCACCTGCTGATGGTGTCTCAACTACTGGTGCTGGAGTTGGCGTTACAGGTGCTGCTGCTACTGGAGCAGGAGCTGCTGCAGGTGCTGATGTTGCACCCGCTTTTCCTGAAATGTATTCAGCAATTTGAGCTAAAGTTCTTAATTCAGCTAATTCTTGTGGATCTACTCCTTGAACTGATGGATTTGCTTCTGTCATAGCACCGAAGATCTCTACTCTTTTAATTGAGTCGATACCTAAGTCTGCTTCCATATCCATTTCCATTTCCAACATTTCTGATGGGTAACCCGTCTTCTCTGCAATCACTACTAATAATGATGCTTCAATTTCTGCATTTGTTACGCCACCTGCTGATGGTGTCTCAACTACTGGTGCTGGAGTTGGCGTTACAGGTGCTGCTGCTACTGGAGCAGGAGCTGCTGCAGGTGCTGATGTTGCACCCGCTTTTCCTGAAATGTATTCAGCAATTTGAGCTAAAGTTCTTAATTCAGCTAATTCTTGTGGATCTACTCCTTGAACTGATGGATTTGCTTCTGTCATAGCACCGAAGATCTCTACTCTTTTAATTGAGTCGATACCTAAGTCTGCTTCCATATCCATTTCCATTTCCAACATTTCTGATGGGTAACCCGTCTTCTCTGCAATCACTACTAATAATGATGCTTCGATTTCTGCATTTGTTACGCCACCCGCTGCTGGTGTTACTGCTACTGGTGCTGGAGTTGGCGTTACAGGTTCCGCCGCTACTGGAGCAGGTGCTGCTGCAGGTGCTGATGTAGCGCCTGCTTTTCCTGAAATATACTCAGCAATTTGAGCTAAAGTTCTTAATTCAGCTAATTCTTGTGGATCTACTCCTTGAACTGATGGATTAGCTTCCGTCATAGCACCGAAGATCTCTACTCTTTTAATTGAGTCGATACCTAAGTCTGCTTCCATGTCCATTTCCATTTCCAACATTTCTGATGGGTAACCCGTCTTCTCTGCAATCACTACTAATAATGATGCTTCAATTTCTGCATTAGATACGCCACCTGCTGCTGGTGTTTCTACTACTGGTGCTGGAGTTGGCGTTACAGGTGCTGCTGCTACTGGAGCAGGAGCTACTGGTGTTTCAACTGGTGATGCAATTTGTTGTTGAACTGGAGCCGCTGCCGATTCCAATTGGTTATTTGTTTGCATGTTGAACAACGATGACAACATTTGCTCAATACGAGATTGTTGTTCTGTTAAACGTTGAATATCCGCTTGGATTTGATCCAATACTGCCTTCTCTGCCATGGAAGCTGAATTTTGTTTCTGACGTAATTTTTCTTCAATGACCTGAGACATATCTGTTGTCTCAGCAATCACTGTTTCAATTTCTTCTACTAATGGTGCTTTTTTAGCAAGCACTTTTCCACCTTTTTCTAAGATGTCTTGGTATCTCTTCTTAAATGCAGGAGTCAAGTAGTTTGTACCTGAAATCTGAACATTCATTTTAGATTTTGCTCCTGCTGCTTGTACAGGACGAGCATAAGGATCAAAGTTTTGAAGAGCGATACCCATAACTGCAAGTTGAACTGCAGCTTCTCTCAACTGTACTTCTGAGTTTTTCTTAGCATTTGCGTTTAAAGAAATCACTTGATGATCTTTTCCTGCTAAGATTTCAGATGTTAAGTTTGAAAGGATATTTTTTGGTCCAAATTCTACAAAGACTCTAGCACCTTCTTGGTACATTTTTTCAATTTGGTCTTTAAATAAAACAGGACTTAAGATATGACGCTTTAAAGTCTCTTTGATAAACTGAGGTTGTGCTGGGTATGCTGTACCTAGTGTATTAGAGTACAATTTACCTTTAGGAGCAACAATGTTTGCATTGTCAATTACTGCTGCAAAAGGTTTAGAAGCATGTCCTACAAATGGTGTATGGAATGCCGCAGAAACTGGTAAGATTGTCGCTAACAACCCTGCCGCTTTTAATTCTGCTTTCAATGCTGTTAATTCATTTACTGCACCACCCAAAATAACTTGAGTGCCAGAGTTAATGTTAGCAACTTGAACATTCTTGTATTTGCCAATATAAGGTTGAACAGCTACAACGTCAGCTTTCACTGCCATCATAGTACCTGCATCAACACCTGCTTGAGCAGACATTGCCTGACCTCTTTCTTTCGATAACGTTAAGAAAGTTGCTAAGTCAATTGCTCCAGAAGCATAAAGTGCAGAAAGTTCACCATAAGAGTGACCTGCAAAGAATGAAGCATTAAAACCTGCATTCTTTAAGATATGGTACATACCAACGCTCAATGCACCAATTGCTGGCTGAGCATTTTCTGTAGCTGTAAGTGTTGCTTGTTGTTGTTTACGCTCTTCGTCAGAGAAAACTGGGATAGGGTAAACTGTTTCAGTTAAAGGTGATTTGTTACTTGCTTCGAACGTCTCGTTAGCTTTAACAAATACATCACGAACATCAGGGAAAGACCATGCAATCTCACCACCCATGTTAACGTATTGAGAACCCTGACCAGCAAATAATGCCGCTACATTGTTCTTTCCGTTATACGCAGCGTTTCTATACCAAACATTTAATATTGGGTTTTTCCACTCTGCAACATTTGCATCTTTAGCAATTCCTGAAGCAAAAGCTTCAAGTTTTTTCAATGTATCTTCAATAGAAGATGCAACGAAACCAACTCTTGGCTGACCATCAGGAATACTTTCTGCAAATGCAGTTGCTGATACTTCTTTGTAATATGCCTTAGCATTATCACCTTTAAGACCTGCAATATGTTTTTGAACCAAAGCAACTAACGCTGATGAAGTAACATCAGTTAATAACCATTGCTTATGGATATTATGTACTCTGTATTGAGCTTTTGGTGTAGGCTTATATTCTTCTAATGAGAAGTGTAAATTTACACCACCAAAACCAAAGGCAGAAACACCCGCTCTTAATGGCGTAGCTGAATCTTTTTGGAACCAAGGACGTGTCTCATTATTAATATATAATGGAGATGTCTCGATATTAACTTTAGGGTTTGGTTTGGTTACGTTAATCGTACCCGGTAATATTTTATGGTGAAGTGATAATGCAGCTTTAATCATACCTGCCGCACCTGCTGCTGCTTTTGTATGACCAATTTGTGATTTCACTGAACCTAATGCAATGTGATTTAAACGGTCAGAGTTTTTACCAAAAACCATTTTCATTGATTCACCTTCAGAAGCATCTCCTGCACCAGTACCTGTACCGTGTGCTTCGATTAAACCAACTGTTGATGCATCATAACCTGCTTCTTCGTAAGCTCTGTCCATTGCTAATGCTTGTCCTGAAGGACGAGGAGCATAAACAGATTTATAACGACCATCTGATGAACCACCAATACCATTAATTACAGCATAGATTTTATCACCATCACGTTCAGCATCTTCTAAACGTTTCATGACCATCATACCAACACCTTCACCAATCAACATACCGTCTGATTCGTGATCGAAAGGACGAATACTTCCTTTACGAGAAAATGCTGGTGTTTTTGAGAATGACATGTACATAAATGGAGAGTTGTCTGTATCAACACCACCAGTTACCATCATATCAGCACGTTTTTCTATCAATTCAGAAACAGCCATTTTAATAGCTGATAAAGAGGCTGCACATGCTGCATCCACTACTGAGTTGATACCTCCAAAGTCGAATCTGTTAGCGATACGACCAGAAATAACGTTACCTAACAAACCAGGGAAAGAGTTTTCTGTCCAAGGCACAAATGCAGCTTTCATTTTCTCGATAGCTACAGCAATTTGTTCCTCTGGCATACCCATTGACTCTAACGCTCTTCTCCAGATTGGATACTGTAAACGAGCTGTTAAAGGAATGATCAACTTCTGTCCACCACCTACACCAAGGATAACACCTGTTCTTTCTTTTACTTCTGATTTTAATTCTTCAGAACCTGGAGCATATCCAGCATCCGTTAATGCATCTTTAGCTACGGCTAAACCTAATAGTTGAGAAGCATCTGTTACCTCAAGGATATTTGGTGGTAAACCAAACTCCATTGGGTTAAAATCAATTTTTGGAATAAACCCACCCACTTTACAGTATGTCTTATCTTCTGCAAAAGGATCTGGATCATAGTAATCAGAAATCTTCCAGCGATCATCTGGAACTTCCTTAATACAGTCAACACCTTGAATGATGTTTTCCCAGTATTTCTCGAGGTTCTCAGAATCCGCAAAACAAGAAGCCATACCAACAATGGCAACTGGCGTTTTCTTGAGTAGTTGGTTTGTATCTTTCATATCTCTTATTCTTAGAATAGTACAATTAAAAAACTATACTACCCGTTATCTTTTCTTAGTTACATGAAAATAGCTGTAGAACTTGCGTTTGTGCTTCCACTTTTCAAGTCTCTAAATCAACTGTTTTCAGCACATATAACAGGAGTCATCTTTGAATTGTGACAGTTTTTCTAAAAAAAATCATCGTTAACTTTTATTGATTAATGAGATAACATTCACTCATCTATTAAAATAATACAACTACATCATAAAGGTATATTCATTACAATAGTGATCGTTCATTCATACTTTTTTTACTAGTGAAATATTTTTTGAAAAAAAGTTGAAAAAAAAATTAAATTTTGTCACAAACAGCATAGACATTATAAAAAATAGAGACTTTTAGGGCTGACATTTTAAATAAAAAAACTGATAGTCACACAAAAACACGTCTCATAACAATACTAATTACCTATCAAAAACAGAGTTGAATTGTGAATCAAAAACTATATTTTTTAAATAATTGCTACACAAATAACACTACTTTACACTACCACTATTCTTTTTTAAATGATACGTTATTTTTAATAAGACAAGCGATATTATCAACTAAAATCATACAAAAAGCAAAACAATATAAGGTGACAAACAATTAACGATACAATAAATAGTACTTAAAAACCTATTAATATATGCATCATTTTTCAACAAAATACACTGATATATTAGAGAAGATAGATCAATTTTCTCCATTAAAATACGGGGGATCTAGAAATTATATAGATGGGGGTGTTTCTTATTTATCACCATACATTTCTAGAGGAGTTATTTCTACTCGACAAGTTTTAGATCACTTAATGCGAAAGGGTTATGACTTTTACAAGTCAGAAAAGTTTATTCAAGAACTGGCTTGGAGGGATTATTGGCAGCAAATATGGATTGATCAAAAAGAGCATATTGATTTTGATTTAAAGCACCCTCAACCTAATGTAGATCATTATAAATTACCAAAAGCACTTGCCAATTCACAAACAGGAATTGAAGCAATTGATAATGGAATAAATGCGTTAAAAGAATCTGGGTACATGCATAATCACATGAGAATGTATGTAGCAATGCTATCTTGTAACATAGGTAAATCACATTGGTTATTACCTGCAAAATGGATGTATTACCATTTACTTGATGCTGATTGGGCAAGCAATGCATTAAGTTGGCAATGGGTAGCTGGTGCAAACAGTAATAAAAAGTATGTGGCCAATCAGGCAAACATAAATAAGTATTGTCACTCTACGCAAGAGGGTACTTTTCTAGACATTACATATCAAGATTTTGAAAAAATAAAGACTCCAAAACACTTATTAAATTGTGTTCCTTTCACTTTATCAACAGAATTACCAAAAACAAACTCTTTAATTATAGACGAATCCGTTCCCACATTTATTTATAACAGTTACCAATTAGACCCAACATGGAACAGCACACTACAAGGAAACAGGATCCTCTTATTAGAACCTTCTCACTTTAATAAGTACCCAATAAGTGAAAAATCGCTTGATTTTATTATTGATTTAAGTAAAAACATAGATAATATTCAACTTTTTGTAGGTGAATTTACTGATTTACAGAAACAATTAGGGGCTTCTTCTATTTACTATAAAGAACATCCTACAACATCTCACTACATTGGAAATAGAGAAGAAAGAGATTGGATTTCTAATGTTAAAGGTAATTATTCATCTTTCTTTAAGTTTTGGAAAAAAGTAAAGAAAGAAATCTATGTAGTTCAGTAAATTTATAAAACCCACTAAATGCTATGGTATTCACTAAAAATGATATTCAAAATGCAGATCGTATCTATAGATTAAACCTCATTAATTCTGTAACAGGCATAAAACCAGGTAATTTAATAGGAACGAAAGATTCAGATGGAAACGAGAATTTAGCTATTTTCAGCTCAGTAATTCACCTAGGTAGCACTCCTGCTTTGCTAGGGTTTATTACAAGACCTTCGCAGAAAGTACCTCGACATACCTTACAAAACATTAAAGAAACAGGGGTTTACACTATTAATCATATACCAATACATAACATAGAGGATGCTCACAAAACATCAGCAAAATTTGATAAAGGAGTTTCAGAATTTGACGTATGTAATTTTACTCCTGAATATATAGAAGGTTTCAATGCACCATATGTAAAAGAAAGTCATTTAAAAATTGGTTTACGCTTTAAAGAAGAAATTCCTATCCCTTTAAATGGAACATCATTAATTATAGGAGAAATTGAGAATATTCAAATCAGTGAAGATTGTATAGATATCAACGGATATATAGATTTAGAAAAAAGTAAAAGTGCAGGAATTTCAGGTTTAAACACTTACTATAGTTTTAACAAATTAACTTCTTTCCCTTATGCTAGGGTTGAAAATTTTATAAATTCTAACACTATTTAGTAGAATGAAAAAACAACATCTACCTCAAAAAAAATGCATTGTGTGTGAACGACCTTTTAGTTGGCGAAAAAAGTGGGAAAAAGTTTGGAATGAAGTAAAATATTGCAGTAAAAAATGTAGACGGAATAGATCAAAAACCAATAATTTGATAAAAAGTTGTATATAAATATCAATTTATTGAATGTTTCTAAAATCTATGTTTTTAAAGAACTTTTTCGCTAAAATTTGACTTATATTTGTGTTCACTCATAAAAATCATAATATCAAAATATGGCGTCGACGAGAACTTGTCCTAGATGTAAAGGTAGAATTAATGATGCAGAATTTGTTAGTCACTTAGTGCGTTGTGACGGAAGCGGATCTGTAGTAACTGCTGAAGTAGAAGAATCAGTAGCTAGAGAGAAAAAAAATAAAGAAACTAAGAAGAAAGCAACTGCAGCAAGAAAAAAAGCAGCTCCTAAAAAAGTGAATAGTGCTGAAGTAGAGCTTCTTATGAAAAAATTTAGAATGACTGCAGAGGATGCAGAAATGTACTTGGTACAAAATCCTAACTACTTTAAGAAAGACTAATCTCTTTTCGAGAAAAAATTATAAAAGGCATTGTATAGCATATATACAATGCCTTTTTTGATGCGAATAATTACAATAAACACATAGTAACGCTAAATATTTTGCAATTTTTTTAACTCCTGACACATATATTTAAATTAAGTTAAATTTTATTAACTCTATTTTTTTAGCTAACCCTCACATCTAAATGTCATCTTATTGTGAAATTTTATTTAAACCTAATCAACCAGTCATTTTTACTATCTCTTCAATTATTCTAGAAGTTCTCTCTATTAATCTTCAATCTAACAAAGATTACTTCAATTATACCCACGAAAAGATATACGCATAGCCAACAACTATGCATAAAAAAGACTAACATTTCTATTAATTATGAAAAAACGAATATTCGCATTCTTATTTCTTTTTCTTGCCGCTCTTGCCTACGATGTAAGTGCACAAGATAAAAAAGAGGTATCAGGTGTTGTGAAAGATGGAAGTGAACCACTTCCTGGTGTAACTGTATTAGTAAAAGGAACTACATACGGTTCTATTACTGACTTTGATGGTAAATATAAATTAAAAGTATCTCCTTCAGATGTTATTATTTATCGTTTTATTGGATTTAAAACACAAGAAGTTCCTGTAGGAAATCAATCAACTATTAATGTTGGACTAGAAGCTGATGCTGAAGAACTTGAAGAAGTGACAGTTATGGGTTATGCAAAAACCGATGTTTCTTCTAATTCTGCAAAAGTAGAAAATGTAACTGATGTTGTTACACCTTCAGTAACAAGTTCTTTACAAGGTAAGGCTGCTGGTGTAAATATTTCTAGTAATTCTGGTCAACCAGGGGCTAAACAAAATATTGTTATCCGTGGTCAAGGTTCTATAAGTAATACTGCATCAGACCCACTTTATGTAATTGATGGTATCATCCAAGATGGTGAAGATATTAATTATAACTCTTCCCAAAGTGAAGCTGAAAGAGATCCTCTTTCAATGATTAATCCTGAAGATATTGAGAGTGTTGAAGTATTGAAAGATGCTGCCGCTACTGCACTTTATGGTGCAAGAGCTGCCAATGGTGTAATTGTAGTTACCACAAAAAGAGGTAAAAGTGGAAAACCTCAGATAACATTCAATACACGTCAAGGTATTTCTGTTGTAAATAAAGGAAATTGGTCAGCTATGAATGCAGATCAATTTGTAGATTCGCAAGCTCAAGCATTAGCAAATAAAAATGGAGGTAAACCTGAAGATTACTATTCGCAAATACCTGGTGTAACAGTTGATAGTAAAGGCAATCCAATTTATTCTAATACAGATTGGTCTGAACATGCATTTAGACAAGCAAGAATTTCATCATATGATTTAACAATGAGCGGTGGTAATGAAGATACTAAGTATTATGCTTCTGCTGGATATATGAATAATGAAGGTATTTTAGTAGGATCTAACTTCGAAAGATATTCATTACGTTTAAATTTAGATCAAAAAATAAATAAGCGTTTAACAGCTAACATCTCAACAAACTTAAGTTATACAGATCAACAAGACGCTAGTGGTGGTGGTGGATATTCTTCTCCATTATTAGCAACTTATATGCAATTACCTACTTTATCTCCTTATGATAGTAATGGTGAATTATTACCTCGAATCAAAGATGGCTCAACAGATGCTAACTTTTTATATGATATTGAAAAGGGAAATAAAGTTGTTATAGGGCAAGTAAGTACTCAATTAGTAGGTTCATTAAAATATCAAATTGCTGATTGGTTATCATTTAAACAAACAGGTTCTGTAAATTATCAAAACGCTCAAAGAGAAAATTATAGATCTCCTTTATCATTTGATGGTGCTGCTTATAATGGTTATAAAGAAGATAAAATCACATCTAATTCTAATATTTTAGGGAACTCTATATTTAACTTCTCAAAAACCTTTGGTAATGCTCATAATGTGGACGCAATTGCTGGTTTTGAATATCAGGTAAATAATAAGAAAAGATCATACTCTTATGGTGAAAATATTCCTGTTGGGTTAGAGAATTTAGATAATTCAGCTGCAAATAAAGATGCGAGTGGGTTTAAAGAGTCATATAAATATATGTCATATCTAGGCCAATTAAGTTATAATTATGATGGTAAATATTACGCAACTTTTTCTGCAAGACGTGACGGTTCTTCAAAATTTGCTAGAAATAAAAAATGGGGTACTTTCTGGTCTACTTCAGCTTCTTGGTATCTATCAAGAGAAGATTTCTTAGCAGATAACAACGTAATTACTCTTGCTAAATTAAGAGGTTCTTACGGAACAACTGGTAATGCTAATATTGGTAACTTTGATGCTAGAGGTTTATACAGTTATTATGGATACCAATCTAAAAGTGCAGGTACCTACAGACAAATTGAAAACCCAGATTTAAGCTGGGAGGTCAGAAAAAAACTAGGTGTTGGATTTGATATTTCTTTAGTTGATCGCGTTACATTAAATGTTGATTATTATAGAGAAAGATCTGAAAGTATTTTATTAAATAGACCTTTATCTAGCTCTAGTGGATTTACATCTGGCAAACAAAATTTAGGTATTATTCTTAACAAAGGTTGGGAGTTTGCTCTTACAACAACAAATATCCTTAAAACTAATTTTACTTGGTCTACATCATTTAATATCGGTATTAATAAAAATGAGATACAAAAATTAGATGGTCAAGATATTATTTCTGGAGTTAGAATATCAAGAGTAGGTTCTGCTGTTAATACTTTTTATTTAAGAGAATGGGCTGGTGCAGATCCTAAATCAGGAAATGGCTCATGGTATGCTAATGACGGTAAAGATCATGCTGGAGAAAGTGGATATTATAAACGTAATAACCGTTGGGCTACTTCAGATTATAATAAAGCTGAAAGAATTGAAAGTGGACAAGCAGGTCCTAAAATCACAGGTGGTTTAACGAACAATTTTAAATATAAAAATTGGGATCTATCTATTTTCCTTACTTTCTCTCAAGGCGGAAAAATATGGAGAAACAGTAATGTATATACTGATAACGATGGCTATTCTAAAAATAGAAATCAAGAAGGATATAGTTATTCTGTTAACCGTTGGAAAAAAGATGGAGACGTTGCTGATTATGCCAAATGGGGAGCATATGGTGCTAGTAAAAACTCTGATAGACAGTTAGAAGATGGCAGTTATGTATCATTAAGAAATATCACTTTAGGTTACAACTTCCCTTCTACTTGGGTTAAAACCTTAAGACTTGGTTCTGTAAGATTATATGGTTCTGCTCAGAACTTATTTACACTAACTTCTTACTCTGGAATGACGCCAATTACCGCTCCTATCCATGGTATTAACTTTTTCGAATATCCAGAAGGAAGAGTATTCACAGGTGGATTATCAGTAAAATTTTAATAAGAATTTATATACATTACTATGAAATTATTTAATAAAAATATAATAGTATCAATATTACTCTCAGCTTCTTTTATTAGTTGTAATCTTGATGTTGAGCCACAACAAAATATTGAAACAAAAGATGCTGCAGATTTACCTCCGCAAGATCTTATCAATGGCTTATTTGATAGATTTCAGAGAACTGCTTATTATGGAGCTGATTTTATCAGAATGGGAGATATTGGTACGGATCTAGTATCACAATATAATAGTTCAGGCCGCTTTGACGATCAGTACAAACTTCAGAAGAATCCTACTACTAGAGGTACAGATCCATTAGATTCTGATAAAAAAGCATATTCTACATATGATTATATATATGTTACTATTGCTGATGCTAATAGAGTTATAAATAGTTCATTATCTTCTAATACAGATACTGAAAGTTCTAATGCTTTAGGTCAAGCACATTTTGTAAGAGCAATGTGTTACCTAGATTTATTAAGAGCCTACGGAAGTGTTCCTTTAATAACTGAAGATATATATTCTTTAGATGTTGCTAAAGATTTTGCACCCGGAAAAGCTGATAGGAAAGATCTTTTTAGTTTAGTATTCTCTGATTTAGATAAAGCTGAAAAGCTAATTACAGAGACTAGTAAGTTTTTACCTTCTAAAAATGCTGCTTTAGCATTAAAAGTACGAGCTCTTTTATTTGAAATTGAATTAGATGCGTCTAAAGAAGCTACTAATTTTAGTGAAATTGATAAAATTGCTACTGATTTAGAGAGTCAATATTCTATTGTTGAAAAAGATTTATTTTTAGATTATTTCCAAAAATCAGGTGGTGCTGCTACAATTCTAGAATTAGAATTTGAGACAGATGAAAACCAAGGGAGTAATAACTTTGCTGGATTGTATTTATGGAACTCTGTTTATGCAGGTTATGGTGATTTTGTAGCAAATCCTAAAATTCTTGATGGAACTTTATTTGGTGATGTTTCTAAAGATATTCGTTGGAAAACATCTGAAAATATTGGTGAAGCTGCAATCATTAATGAAGATAATACAAAGTTAAAAATGATTATTCCTAGAATCTTCAAATTTTATACTTACAAAAATACTAAATCTTTAACTGCACCTAAGTTATTACGTATCGAGGAAGTAATTCTTACTCATGCCGAAGCTCTTGTTAAAACAAGTCCAACTAAAGCTGCACAATTAATTAATGATTTAAGAGCAAAGAGAATTGAAAACTATACACCTGTTGCAAATGTAACATTACAGGATGTTTGGAACGAAAGAGCAAAAGAACTTGCTTATGAAGGACATCGTTTATGGGACCTTCGTAGAACTAAACAGATGATCAATGTATACAGTTTAACAACAGGTAAAATAGAAGCTTCTGAAGATCCAACGATTGACGGAGGTAAAGACGGAGCTGGCCAACAAGCATGGTACCCAATTCCTGAAAGAGAAATGAATACCAACCCAACTTTACAATCAGAAGGTAATAACTGGGGGTATTAAAATATAAAATCGAATAGAGAAGAATATAGTTTTAGAGATTTCATTATTTTAATGGAATCTCTTTTTTTTTACTCTCCTCCTTTTATACATACATTCCTATACGGGAACTTCGTAAGTTTGCTTAATCTCACCCATCACAAAAGTACTATGTGCACTCCCAATATTTTCGATCTCCCCTAAATGGTTTAACACAAAATCTTGATACGCCCTCATGTCTTTTACCATCACTTTTAAAAGGAAATCATAATCTCCAGATACATTATAACACTCTGTAACTTCTTTTAAAGAGAGAATATCTTTCACAAATTGATGCCCAATAACTTTGCTATGTTCTTTTAAGGTGATATTACAAAAAACAACCAAATCTCTATCTAACTTTTCTCTGTCAAGTACGGCTACATACTTTTTGATGTATCCTTGTTGCTCTAGTTTTTTAATACGCTCATAAACTGGAGTAGTTGATAAATGAATTTTCTGAGCAATCTCTTTTGTTGTTATATCTGAGTTTTCCTGTAGAAAACGAAGGATCTTTAAATCCATTTCATCCAATTCTTTCATAGAAAATTTTTCTGTTATACTAGTTAATCAACCTCTCTAACAGACAAATATACTACCACAACTCAATATATAGTTTTATTTTCTTCATTTACACAAATAGATAGAATTACAAACTACGACAACTAGATTTGCATAGAAATTCAAACTAATTACACTATGAAAACAACAAATTTAGGATTCCCAAGAATTGGCAATAAAAGAGAGCTTAAAAAAGCTGTAGAAGGATACTGGAAAGGAAGTATAAGTGAAGAACAACTTAAAAGTACTGCTCAGGAAATCCGTAAAATCAATTGGTCTTTACAAGATGATAATCAAATTGATTTAATCCCATCAAACGATTTTTCTTTGTACGATCAAGTACTTGATTTAGCTTTTACAGTAGGTGCTATTCCAGAGCGTTTTAAAACGCTGCAACAGCAAGGTAATCTATCTGATATTGATCTCTATTTTGCTATGGCCAGAGGTTATCAGCAAAAAGGATTGGATATTAAAGCAATGAGTATGAAAAAATGGTTCGATACAAACTATCATTATATCGTACCTGAATTTACCAAAAATCAAGATTTCTCTTTATTCTCTTCTAAAGTAATTGATGAATTTAAAGAAGCACTTTCTTTAGGTATTAAAACAAAGCCTGTACTTATTGGTCCTGTAACTTTCCTGTTATTAGGAAAGGCTAAAGAGGATAACTTTGACTGTTTAGAACTTCTAGATAAACTGCTTCCTATTTATGCTAAACTATTAAAAGAACTCAAAAAATTAGGTGCCGAAAATGTACAATTTGACGAACCTTGTTTAGCTTTGGATAGTACTCCTTCCATAAGAAATAAAATCACTGCCGCGTACAATTATTTTGCAAACGAAGTCCCTTCATTAAAGATTTTTCTAGCCAATTATTTTGATTGCTACGGAGACAATTTAGCTACTGTTTTACAACTGCCAATCCATACACTACATTTAGATATAACACGTTGTGGAGAGCAAATAAATGATATTTTTACTGCTGATAATTTCCTTAGCACTCTTCATTTTTCTATTGGTATTATTGATGGTAGAAATATCTGGAAAAATGATTACCAAAAATCACTGACTACTTTATCCAAAGTAATCGAAAAAGTAGGAAAAGAACGTATATTAATTGCTCCTTCATGTTCTCTTTTACACGTTCCTTGTGATCTAAACTTAGAAACAGAAACTTCTAAAATCAATCAAAAAATACTTCCTTGGTTATCATTTGCCAAACAAAAATTAGGTGAACTTTCTGCACTTAAGCAGCTTGTTTTATCAGATAATTTTGAAAAGGAAGAAGACTACATTATTAATCAAAAAGCACTTCAAACCCGTAATCAATCAACAGTAGTTCATCAACCTAAAGTAAAAGAAAGGGTACAAAAATTAACAGCAAAAGACGCACAACGTAGCCACCTGTTTAAAACAAGAAAAATACTTCAAAAAGAGGCTTTAAACCTTCCATTATACCCAACAACAACAATTGGGTCTTTTCCGCAAACAAAAGAAGTAAGACAGTGGAGAGCTGCTTTTAAAAATGGACGATTATCTGCTGAAGAATATCAAAGTAAATTAGAAGAAGAAACGAAAAGAACTATTTCGCTTCAAGAAGAAATTGGTTTAGATGTTCTAGTACATGGAGAATTTGAAAGAAACGACATGGTAGAATATTTTGGCGAACAGTTAGAGGGATTTACTTTTTCTAGTTTTGGTTGGGTACAAAGTTACGGTAGCCGATGCGTAAAGCCTCCTATTATTTTTGGAGATGTATCTCGTTCCAATCCTATGACTGTTGCATGGACTAAATATGCACAAAGTTGTACAGATAAATATATAAAGGGAATGCTTACTGGCCCTGTAACTATTTTACAATGGTCTTTTGTAAGAGATGACCAACCAAGAAGTGAAACGTGTACGCAAATTGCGTTAGCCATTAGAGACGAAGTGCAAGATTTAGAAAGTGCAGGTATTAAAATTATTCAGATTGATGAACCAGCAATTAGAGAAGGTCTACCGTTAAGAGCCGTAGATTGGGCTACTTATTTACAATGGGCCGTTAATGCTTTTAAGGTAAGCAGCAGTGGTGTAAAAGATGAAACACAAATACATACGCACATGTGTTATTCTGAATTTAATGATATTATAAAAAGTATTGCTGATTTGGATGCCGATGTAATTACTATTGAATGTTCTCGCTCTCAAATGGACTTATTAAATGCCTTTGCATCATTTAATTACCCAAATGATATTGGACCTGGTATTTATGATATTCATAGTCCACGAGTTCCATCAAAATACGAAATGGTCGATTTAATTGACAAAGCAAAGCGCCATATCCCTGCCGAACAATTATGGGTAAACCCAGATTGTGGTTTAAAAACTAGAGATTGGCCGGAAACAAAAAAAGCTTTAGAAAAAATGGTGGAGGCAGCTGTTACAGCCCGAAAACTATTTACAGTCTTAGCATAAAATAAAATGAGCAATCTTAGTTTTTGTACCTCTAAGATTGCTCTTTATTCTCTTTAAAAAGCTCGAATAAACTCTGCTAAATTTACGTCTTTGTTTAAATTTAACTTCTTTCTTAACCTGTATCTTGAAGTGTTAGCACTCTCTGCCGATATTCCTAAAAGTTTTGCCATTTCTTTAGTTGTGAAATCTAATTTTACCAAAGCACAAATTCTTAAATCATAAGGTTTAAGGTTTGGATATTGATCAGATAAAATTTTATAAAACCCCTTATTTACGGCATTAAAGCGAGTTTCAAACGCTAACCAACTTTGGTCTTTGTTAAAATCAATTTCCTTGATTAATCTTTTAATATCATTAGATTTATTCTCTTTATACAACACTTTGAGCTTTTCTTTTATAGATAATAATAACTCATCTTTTGCCACTAATTGCAAGGTAGAACCCGTTAATTCTTGGTTCTGTACAGCCATTATTTCTTTATTGCTTTTTATTTCTAAATTTCGTTGTTGCTGTAGTAATACTCTTTCAGCCTTATGTCTATTTCTAATAGTTCTTACCCATACCACAGCAAGTACGGCTATTAATAATATGGAGATTATTAGCAGAATTGTTTTTAAAAACCAGATCTTTTCCTCTTGTTTTAGTTGATGCAAAGTTTGTTTTAAATATAGTGCTCTTTGCTCTTCTTGTACTTTTCTATATTTATCTTTTACCTCGAATAAAAACTGGTTTTTGGCACTTTTACTACTGTACAACGACTCTTCTAATTTTAAGGCATAAAACAAATAAGTAGTAGCTTCTTTTTGCTGTTTTAGTTGAGTTGCATTGACAGACAGTTTTCTATAAATATCAGGTACAAAGTTTAAATGTTTTCTAAATTTTTTAGCCGATGTAATAGCTGACAAATAATAATAGGTACTCCTCTTATACTGCTTCATACCCTTATATAAATCACCTAATAAAGAATAATAAACAACTGTGTAAGGACGCGTTTTTGTTTTGATTTTATTTTCTAAAGGAAGTAAAATAAATTCTGCCTTTTTGTACTTTTTTTCTAGAATATTTAAGTAGCCTTCTTCTGCATTTATAAAAAGTAAATCTTGTTTGTCTGATGAGGCTAACACTCTACTTTTCTGTAAATATTTCCTTGCAGATAGTACATCGTTTTCGTAGCGATAATGCACCGCAATTTGAAAATAGTTTGAACGTAAATCTTGCGTATATTTTTTATCATTTATAATTAACTCTTGATTAATTTCTAAAGCCTTCAAGTAATACTTTAGTGCATCTTCACGTCTTTCGTATAAACTATATAAAATGCCTAACCCTAAATAACTTTTAGCTATTGCACTCCTTTCTTGAAACTGATCTGCTAATAATAAGGCATCCCAATAATAAGAGTATGCTTTCTCATAATTTACCTGATTACAGTAAATCTCACCTAACTTATTAAAAGCATTTATAGTGGTTAATGTATCAGTTTTAGTTTTGTTCTCTGTTACTATTTGTTCTTGTTGTAAAATCAACTCGTTTGCTTCAGTATCATTGGATTCGTTAAGAATAAAACTCCACTCTTTATTTATTTCTGCTAACAAAAACGGAGTATTTTGTGCGTTTACATTCAACAAAAAAAAGAACATTATAAAAAAGACCGTAGCTAGTCTAAAAATTAGTTTGTCTATAGTAGTCATATCAAAAATGATTGCTTTATCCCCTAAATATCTAAAAAAATGTAGGTTTGTTCAGTAATTTTCCCCCAAAAATTATTTGCTGTCTATATGGAGTCTATATACCAATTACCAATTTAACCTATCATATACTCCATATTTGAACTATCCAAACAAAAAGAATCTCATTGGTAAACTTACTTACGTCTAAATGAACATCCATCTTAAATATAACTGTTGTATACTTTTACTTTTATGCTCCTTATTTTCTTGTCAGGTAGATATGCCTCAAGATGTAGCAAATGCTTATGAGCAACTTCCTGAAGAGCTAAATTTTAATACAGATATAAAACCAATTTTATCTGATAAATGCTTTGCCTGTCACGGTCCAGACAAAGGTAAAATATTAGGTGGTTTACAATTACACGATCCATCAATAGCCTATAAAGAACTGTCGGAGTCGCCAGGTAAATATGCAATTGTTCCAGGTAATGTTGTAGCCAGTGAAATTTATCATCGCATTTTATCAGACAATCCAGAGATGGTAATGCCTACACCTGATTTTAACTTAACGTTATCTCCTAAAGAAAAAGCAACGCTTATAAAATGGATAGAAGAAGGTGCAGAATACCAACCGCATTGGGCGTTTATGCCAATAGCTAAACAAAATCTTCCTGATGTTGAAAATGAGGAGAAAATAAATAACGAAATAGATAATTTTATTGTAGCTCGATTAGAACAAGAAGGACTGTCTCCTAGTCCAGAAGCAAAGAAAGAATTATTACTAAGAAGAGTAGCTTTAGACCTTACTGGTTTACCTCCTACTGTAAAAGAAATTGAAGCATTTAAAAAAGATAATAGCGAAGATGCTTACGAAAAACAAGTTGAACGACTTTTAGCCTCTCCACATTATGGAGAAAAAATGGCTTCGGATTGGTTAGACCTTGCCCGATTTGCAGATACACATGGTTACCAAGCAGATAGAGCTAGAGATATGAGCCCTTGGAGAGATTGGGTTATTAATGCCTTTAATACAAACAAACCCTACGATCAATTTGTAACAGAACAACTTGCTGGAGATTTAATGGAAAAACCAACAAGAGAGCAACGAATGGCAACAGCTTTTAACCGTTTACACCCTCAGAATATGGAAGGAGGTATTGTTGACGAAGAATTTAGAGTTGAATATGTTGCAGATAGGGCTTCTGTGGTTGGACAAGGTGTAATGGGGTTGACTTTTGCCTGTGCAAGGTGTCATGATCATAAATATGACCCTATCTCTCAAAAGAACTTTTACGAGTTATACAGCTTTTTTAATAATGTAAATGAAACAGGACAAATTTCTTGGGATCCTTCTGATATGCCCGTTCCTAATATGTTATTACCAACAGAAGAGCAAGAACAAAAAATTGACTTCATAAAAAAATCAATTGATCAAACGCTAGCCAAGAAAGAAGATGTTATAAAAAAAGAGAAAAAAACAATTGCAGAATGGATGGCTAATAATGAATATCAAAAAATCAGCTTATCCGCTTACAAAAAAGGAAAAGTAGCTCACTTTAACTTAGATAATCACCTTACTAATTCTATAAGAAATGGCATTGGTAAAATGGACAGGCAATTCAGTTCAAAAGAAATCCCTCATTATACAAAAGGAAAAAAAGGAAACGGTTTATTAATGGATGGAGATGCTTGGCTAGATCTTAAACCAATCGGCACCTATAAACGAAGCGATCCGTTTTCTATTGGCTTATGGGTAAATATTCCTGAAAAATTAAAAGAAGGTGTCATTTTTCATAAAAACAAAGGCTATCGTTTACATAGTTTAAAAGGGTATCACCTCTATTTGATTGACAATAAACTAGAAATTGTAATGGCACATACTTGGCCAGAAAATGCAATTATAAAAAGATCGATAATCAAAATACCTAAAGAGAAATGGACACATTTAGTAATGACTTACGATGGCTCTAGTAAGGCAAAAGGAATACAACTTTATATGGATGGGCAACTAGTACAAATGACCACCGAGAAAGATAACTTGTACAAAGAGATTATCTTTAATAACTACGAAGACGTAATCTACAGTAAAGCTATTGAACCCGGTTTAAAAATTGGGGGCCGTTGGAGAGGTTTAGGTATTAAGAATGCTAAGATTGATGATATTGGTGTATATAGCAGAGAATTAACGGCTCTTGAAGTAATGGAATGGGCAAGCCCAAAAACTGCGAGAAAATTATTAAGAACAAATAATGAGGTTCTTTCTACTACTCAGAAAAATGTTTTAACTGCACATTACCTTTCACAATTATCACCAGCTTATAAAGAAGTAGCTTCTACTTTAAACAAAGAACAAAAGCAGCTTTCACTTGCTATGGAAGATGTACAACAAATGATGGTAATGCAAGAAATGGATACATTACGTCAGGCTTTTATTCTTAAACGTGGCCAATATGATGCACATGGAGATTCTGTTTTTCCAAACACACCAGAATTTCTTCCTCCTTTTCCAAAAGAGTTCCCAAAAAACCGTCTTGGTTTAGCTAAATGGTTAATGAGCGATGAACACCCGCTAACTGCACGTGTGGCTGTAAACCGCTATTGGCAAAATTACTTTGGTAGAGGTATTGTAAATACCACTGAAGATTTTGGCAATCAAGGAGAAATGCCAAGCCATGGTAAACTAATTGATTGGTTGGCATTATCATTTATTGAAAGTGGATGGGATGTAAAAGCACTGCAAAAGAAAATTGTACTCTCGGCAACTTACCGCCAAAGCTCTTATTGTAGCGATGAACTTAGAGAAAAAGATAGAGAAAATATATTGTTAGCACGTGGCCCTGCCCTACGATTAACAAGCGAAATGATGCGCGACAATGCTCTTGTTGCTAGTAACCTACTTACTACTAAAGTAGGTGGTAAAAGTGTAAAATCGTATCAACCAAAAGGTTTGTGGGCAATGAATGCCATGAAATACGAGCAATCTACGGGAGATGATTTATACAGAAGATCTATTTATACATTCTGGAAACGAACAATACCTAACCCTACTTTACAAACCTTCGATCAGCCAGAAAGAAGTGAATGTACCGTTAGGAGACAAAAAACAAACACTCCTTTACAAGCATTGGTTATTTTAAACGACCCTACCTATATAGAAGCCTCAAGAAAAATTGGCGAGCAAATTACAAAATCATCGTCATTATCAGAAGGTATTAAACATGCTTACATGTCGCTTACAGGTAAAGAAATAATGACTGCAGAACTGGAACTGTTAATGGCTTTACAACAAAAGCAATATAAAAAGTTTAAAGAGAATATAGATAAAACCAAAGGGTGGTTAACAGCTGGAGAATACCGTATTGACGAATCTCTTGATACAAGTACTGTAGCAGCAAATGCAATTGTAGCAAGTGTAATTATGAACTCTGACGCTACAATTACCAAACGATAAACACCTACAAATAGACACACTATGGGACATCACGATAGATTACGATCAAACGATAGAAATTTACAAAAAGAAGAGGTAAAAATGGACCGTCGACACTTTCTTACAAAAGCTTCTTTAGGATTAGGTGCTGCTGCTCTTGGTTCTTTATTAGGAGCTGAAAGTATATTTGGAAAAAGTAAATCCTCTGGTGGAATTTTAGGAGACGGTACTCCACAATTACCTCATTTTATGCCTAAAGCCAAAAGAGTGGTGTACTTGTTTCAGAGTGGTGGGCCTTCTCAGTTCGAAACTTTTGATTATAAACCTAAACTTACAGATATGTTTGGGCAAGACTTACCCACGTCTGTAAGAGGAGAGCAACGGTTAACAGCCATGAGTGCTTCTCAGTCTTCGCTACCTATTGCACCTTCTATTTATAAGTTCGATCAGTATGGCGAATCAAGAGCTTGGGTAAGTGAACTGATGCCGCATACTGCCAAAATGGTAGATGATATGTGTTTTATCAAATCGATGTATACAGAACAAATTAACCACGACCCTGCCATCACTTTTTTCCAAACAGGGCATCAACTTCCGGGTAGACCGTCTATTGGTTCTTGGTTAAGTTATGGATTAGGTTCTGACAATAAGAACTTACCAAATTTTATTGTTTTAGTATCTAAAAATAGTGGTGGACAACCGTTATACTCTCGCCTTTGGGGAAATGGATTTTTACCAACTGAACATCAAGGTGTTCAATTTAGATCAGGAAAGGACCCCGTACTATTTTTAAATAATCCAGAAAATTATGATGGGGATGATAGAGCTGAAATGCTTGACTATCTAAAGGATTTAAATGAAGTGCAAAATACAGCCTATGGAGACCCCGAAGTAAATGCTAGAATTTCTCAATATGAAATGGCATACAGAATGCAAACCTCTGTACCAGAAGTAACAGATATGTCTGATGAACCTGACGAAGTTTTTAAAATGTACGGAGAAGAAGCAAGAGAACCAGGAACGTATGCTGCCAATTGTTTAATGGCTAGACGCTTATTAGAAAAAGATGTGAAATTTATTCAGTTATATCATAAAGGTTGGGATCAACATGTACATCTTCCAAGCGGAATCAAAAACCAGTGTCAAAATACAGATCAAGCAACAGCCGCACTATTAAAAGATTTAAAACAACGTGGTTTATTAGAAGATACACTTGTGATTTGGGGTGGAGAATTTGGACGTACAGTCTATTCTCAAGGAAAACTAACGGCTAATAATTACGGTAGAGACCACCACCCAAGATGTTTTACAATGTGGATGGCTGGAGCAGGTGTTAAACCCGGGTTTACTTATGGAGAAACAGACGATTTTAGCTACAATATTGTAAAAGATCCTGTGCACGTACACGATTTTCATGCTACGTTAATGCACCTTACAGGGGTTGACCACGAGAAACTAACATTTAAACATCAAGGTAGAAGGTTTAGACTTACCGATGTACACGGTAAGGTGATAAAAGACATTCTTACTTAAAAATCAGAAACTAACAGAAAAATGGAAACAAGAAGAAATTTTATAAAAAATACAGCTAAAGTAGTTGGGGCTACAGCGTTATTACCTGCTTTTAGCTTTAACACCATCACTAGTAAAAAAGTAAAGAAAGATGTAATTCTTGGCCATGATGATTATCAATATAAATTAAATAAAAATTGGGCTAAAATAAGTTCTGTAAGAAACCCTCTACTTAACTGCCACGAAATGGTAATGGACAGAAAGGGAAGGCTTATAATGATGGGAGATCATACCGATAACAACATTATGATTTTTGATAAGTCTGGTAAATTATTAGACTATTGGGGTACTGCTTACCCTGGTGGACATGGTTTAACGCTTTCTAAAGAAGGAGAAGAAGATTTTTTATTTCTAACAGATTCTGGTTGGTTTATAGATAAAAACGGAATGTGGATTAAACACAACGGAAGGGTTACAAAAACAACTACAGACGGACGTGTTATTTTTGATATTGGACACCCACAAACTATAGGATTATATAAAGAAGGCGAAAGCTTCTGCCCTACCGAAGTGGCTATTGGACCAAACGGAGATATTTATGTAGCAGATGGCTACGGACAAGATTATATTATTCAATACTCTGCAAAAGGAGAGTACATACGCCATTGGGGTGGGCACAACAATAAAGATTCTAATTACAACTTACACAATGCACATGGTGTAGCCATAGATTATAGAAACAAAAAGAACCCTGTTGTTGTCTGTACATCTAGAAATGATAACGCCTTTAAGTTTTTCACTTTAGAGGGTAAATACCTCCGCACATTAGTTCTCCCTAATATGTATGTTTGTCGCCCTGTATTTGATGATAATAACTTATACAGTGGTGTTTGTTGGTCGCAACCCGAAGGAGAAAAATTTGATTGGAAAGCACACACTGGTTTTGTTACTGTTTTAGAGGGTGACAAAGTAGTATCTAACCCTGGTGGAACACCTCCAATTTATAAAGGAAAAGAGCTCCAAAAATCGTATCAATTAGCAGATAAACCTATATATCATGGTCATGATGTTTGTATTGATGAAGACAAAAACCTTTATGTATGCCAATGGAATGCCAACAAAACAGGTCCATTAAAATTAGAACGTGTATAGTTTATTTTATCAATTTGATTTAAAAATTAGTATGGAAAATTCTAATATTATACTCTTCTTCGGGCGGTTTCACCCGCTTATTGTTCACCTCCCAATTGGCTTTTTAGTATTGGCAATTTGTTTTGAAATAGCAGATAGATTCCAAATTATAAAAGGACTAAAACCAGCTATATCTTTTGCTTTATTAATAGGCACATTATCTGCAGTTGTAGCCACCATAATTGGTTTTATGTTAGCCACTAGTGGAGACTATAATGTAGAAATGCTTACTACACATAAATGGGCTGGTATTGCTACAACAGTAATTTCTGGAGCTGCTTACTTCATAAGTGCAGGCTACCTAAAAGCACCTAATTATAAGGTATATGGAAGCGTTCTTTTTGCCATCATCGTAGGTTTAAGCATTACAGGACATATGGGTGGAAACATGACACACGGGTCGGATTACCTTACCTACTATATGCCGTTTAAACCAAAAGTAGTAGACCCTTTGGCACGACAAGAATTAACAAGTCTAGAGAATGCCCAAGTATTTGGAGACCTTGTTCATCCTATTATAAACACTAAATGTAAAAGTTGTCATAATGATGAGAAAAGGAAAGGTAAGTTATCATTTAGTAGTATTGAAAGCTATCTAAAAGGTGGAAAAAATGGCAACTTGCTAGTTGCAGGTCATCCATTAAAAAGTGATTTATTCCATAGAGTAACGTTAGATGAACACGATGATGATGTAATGCCTCCGAAGGGGAAAACACCATTAACAGCTCATGAAATAACAATTTTAAAATTCTGGATAGCCACTGCAAATACAAGTTTTGATACACTTTTAAGTGATATGGAAGTAACTGAAGAAGTACTAAATGCTGCTCAAAATGTTTCGGGGTTATCTAAAGTGAAAAAAATTAAGCTAGCAAATATAGACCAAAAAGTAATTGATTCTTTACGTAATTATGGATTTGAAATTAGAGAATTGGTGGCAGGGACCAATGCTTTTGATGTAAGTCTACAACTTAGCTCTACAAATCAAAAACCAATAAACAGCTACCTAAAAGAATTGGCTGTTTTAAAAAATAATATTCTTTGGTTATCCTTAGAAAATTGTGGTCTTACAGACGCAAATTTATCAGCATTAAGTAATTACTCTCAGCTTAAAAAATTAAAACTCTCTAAAAATGCTATTGGAGATACGGGAATAGAATACCTAAAAAATTTACAACAACTAGAGAGCCTTAACCTCTACCAAACAAATATTACAAAAGTTGGACTTTCTAAACTTTCCATGTTTCCTAAACTTAAACGCCTCTATATTTGGGGTACACCAATTGAAAAGAAAGATGTAGTTTTAGTAGCAGCAGAACATGAAAATTTAAAAATATTAGGTATATAAAAAAGAGCGGTCTTTCCAAAAATGAAAGTCGCTCTTTGTGCTTATTTCCCTAAAATACTTTCTTTAAATGTTTTCTTTTGTGAACCATCAGCACGCAAACCCTTTACTGTATGTGAGGATTCCTTATTTACATTTACAGATTTACTTTTCCATTGTATACAAACATTGTTTCCAAGCAGTAAATCCCACTCTTGATTATTATAGGCTACCCTCCTATTCTCATCTACAAAAAGGTAATATTTTGTCAGAGTATCCATGTTTCTTTTATCACTTACAAATGTGAGGTAACGCCCCTCAATATTTTCAAATTTTACAAGTAAGGTATCTTCATTAATTTGATGAATAAACCCCGTTGCACCTTTCTTAATTACGAGACGATCAATTACATCTCCATTTTCAAAAATGATATCTCCAACAGCATTTTCTTTTACTGTAGAATCGGTACTCACTAACCTCTTTAATGAAATTTCTTGAGAAGTATAAAATACAACTTTTGATAAATCTGCTTCCATGTATTCCAACTCGTTCTTATCATCTATTGTAAATGCATTTTTCTTAATAAATAGGCTTGTAACTTTATCTTTAAATTGTGCAGAAGTACTTGTTAAAAAGCTAAAGAATAAAGTGATAGTTAATAAATTTCTCATATTAATAATGATTCGTTGTGTATTTAAGTTTGATTATATAGCAAAGGTTTACGTAACAAACTGAACGATTGATTAATGTATTTTTTATTTTTAACACCTAGAATTACACTGCACATTGTTATGTTTTTCTTTTATTAAATCTTAACGGAAAACCAATTGTATTGCTTTTGAGTATTAACACTAAACACTCACTAAAAACACATTGATAAACGTAATAATTCACTTTAAAATCAGAATACCTAACTAACAGAATGACGATTGATCTAACAAAACAGAGCTGCTTAATTGGAGTAGCCACCTCAACAATATCTCGTAAGATAAAACGTAATACAACCTCAGGAGAAAAGTGTTATATTCATTTAGACTTATGCTAGAAAAATTGTAGCAGGTAACCAAAGAAAACCCCGTTATGTGTTTTTTTATAGGAAAAGAAATACGTTTTTTATACTCAGATCTTAAAGAAATATTTTGGTACAGTGATTCCGAAACACAAAGAAAAAAGTATCCCGATAGCGTAGCCTACAGATGGATAAAAAGACGATTTAAACTCGTAAAATTCTACCAAGAAAGATTAGATTTACGCCCTATGATTCATTTCAAAGATTTCTGGCATCTACTTGATAAACTCTTAGCACACAATCATCGTAAGATTTTTTTGTAGAAGAAAGCAAATTTCCATGTCCAATCTATTACAATAACACCTTTTACATAACATAAAATTGTTTCTGTAATCAAGAAAATAGTATCCATGATATTTTGATCTAAGTTCTATTATTAACAATTTATGAATGGTTAATAAACAGACTCTTTAAAGATAAAAACTATACTATAACTAATTTTTCTCCTTAAAGATTTATGTATTAACAATTGGATAAATGCAAAAAAATATCCTACAACTTTTATGTTAGGATATTGGTAAAAACACTTATATATCGCTTTATTCAATGAAATAAACATAAAAAATATAAACGGTAATACGTTTGTTTATTGGTTAGCCATTTTGAAAAAAATTCTCAACTATTATATTGTTAGGTGATTTTATGAAAGTAAAAACTAAAAAAGCTGGACAGACTGGAATTAAGCCAACTGCGAATGTAGGGTTTGAACAAAGTTACCCGCACAATGAAAGAATTATAACTGATAATGTTGCTCCTAAAATGTTCTCAGGGATAAATGGGTTCTGGATTAAGATTTCAAAATATTCCGTAATACGTGATTTCATAATCAACCTAACCGAAAAAATGATGCCTGGTGGTTGGAGTATGTTCCTTGTTCGTAAACGATATATTGACACTAAACTAATCGAAACTATTACGAACTCAGACCATTCATAACATTGTAAACTTAGGTGCAGGTATGGATACTAGATTATATCGATTTGAAGAAGTTCAAAACAAAAATTGTTTTGAAATGGATCAAGTTGAAAGCGTTAGGAATAAACGAAAAGCCATAGAAAAAGCTCTCGATACTTTCCCTAAACATATTAAGCAGGTCCCTATTAATTTCATTAATGAAAGTATTGGTGAAAAGCTCAAGGCTAGTGGATATGAATCAGAAAAAACAACCTTTTTCATTTGGGAAGCTGTCTCGCAATACCTAGACATGTCAAGTCTTGAAAAAACATTTGAATTCTTCTCAGATACACCAAAAGGAAGTTTTTTAGCATTCACTTATGTACTCAAAGATTTCGTGGAAGGTAATAACCTATTCAATCAAAAGATGCTCTATAAACTGACGGTTCAAAAAAACTATGGCTGTCAAGTTTTGATTCTGATGAAATAAAAACTTTTCTTGAAAAATATGGTTGGGAATTAATTGAAGATGTAAGTTATAATGAATTGGATGTAATCTATGTGAAACCCACTGGTAGGGAATTAGGTGTATGTGAAGTTGAACGTGTTGTATTCGCAAGAAAAAAATAACAGTGGTGGTTAACACGGTATATATCAAATAGGCACTTGTGTTTTAGAAAGTGCAATTGTTATTTGAAACACCTCCAAATTTTTAATTTTGCTTTCATACCGAATAAGTTAAAAACAAAATATTAAAATGTGGCTCAGTGCAAAATTGAAAATTTATCGCTTTCTACTGCCCATACACAGCACGTTGTGCATAACTAAAAAACGAATGATAAAGGCATTAAAATTTCTAACTATTGGACTCTGGATTTTAATCCTAACAATTTGGATAGGAGATTTATGGATTGGTATTCGTACGGACGTTTCAGACGATGTTACTCGTGGAATCGTTGAGCCAATGCGAACAGATATGGACAATGCGATTCAAACAAGAAGAACATTATCGGTTCTTATTTTAATTCCTGCCTTGACTATTTTCGGATTGATAATTTATGGTATACAAAAAAAGAAAAATCACCTGTTTTATATCGGAATGACATTGACTATTATACCAATACTAACAATTGGAATACTTGGTCTAATTCAAGAATCTGAAATGCCATACAAAAATGTAATACTGTTGATTCTCTGTACTCTTCTAATATTTGGACTGATAAAAGGACTGAAAGAAATATATGAATACAGAAAATTAAAACTTGAAAATAAATAAAATTATGTACAATCTAGTACCGTTAATTAGCCTAACGGAGACCCTATCACACTACCGTATTTACTCCGAGATATGCTTCTCTCACTTCGAAACTCTTCTCATGAAGGTATACGGCGGTTGGCTGCTTTTGCAGACTTTGTTTAGATACTGAAATCATCAGCAAATTATATACAAAGTAAATCTCTAGCTTCTAGAATTTGATCCAATTCATGCAAGACGATATTAGAAAGTAACGGACTTAATATTTCTTCTTGAGGAACACCTTTTATCGTTTGACATACTCCAGTGCACTTCTCAAGGAAAACCACACTTGCTAATGCTTCGGGATCATACCCCGTGCATACGAGACTTGCACTCTCTAGAAGATTATTATATCTTTAAAATAAGGCTGTGTCTATTTTGGGCACTCACATGGTGAATAAGCACATACCCTGCTGGATATGTACTAAACACAAACCATTGTGGTAATAAGAAAAATAAAGAATAAACAATGAATAACTTAACTTTTAAGTGGCTTAATAAAAATAACATTTCAGAAGCCGTAGAACTTTTTAACAAATACAGAATATTCTACCGTCAAGAATCCTCAATAGAACAATCAAAAAACTTTTTAACAAACCGAATTAACAATAATGAATCAAAAATCATTATTGCAATTAAGGAGAATAAAGCTGTTGGATTTATTCAACTTTATCCTATTTTCTCATCTGTAATGTTATCGAAGAGTTGGATTTTGAATGATTTATATATTCATGAAGAATATAGAAAAAAAGGGATTGCAGCTACTTTAATAGAACAAGTATTAGAGTTTGCTAAATCTGATGGAGCAACAACAGTTAAATTATCTACTGAAATAACAAACACTCAGGCTCAAAATCTATATGAACAAATGAACTTTAAAAAAATTGAAGGTTCTACTTTTATTGATTACAAGTTTGATCTATAAAAAATTTCTTCATGTAAACCATTATTAAATAATGGCAGAAATAATATTATTCACAACTAATTTTAGTGATAGTGAATGTTTCACTTTTTATAGAGGCATCTTAGGATTAAAAATATTATTTGAAAAAGAAACTCTTACATGTTTTGACTTTGGAGAAAATCACTTGTTAATAAAACCCAAAAATGATAAGTCTATAAATGAAAATAATAATTCATTTAATAAAAATCTATGCTTAAAGTTTAATGTAACTAAGTTTCAGGAAAGCTGTAAAGGTTGAAGTCATTAGAGCTGTTAATATAAATATAAATCATTACAATTGGGGCTCTGTAGGTAGACTTCAAGACCCAAATGATAAAATAAGTTAGGGAAATCTCTAGCTATTCTTCGCAGAAAGTGATCGAATTTTACGAGATTATTTCTAATACTTTTGTACTTGCTCATGGACCAACTCATTAAACGTTGGTATTAATAATGGAAGACAGGAGGTACACCCTTTAAGCGTAATTTGCCTTAATAACTAATGCAATTCAAAGTTTGAGCTATTTACTAAATTGTACTTCTGATTTTCTTAAGGTTCTAAAGTCCCGAAGGTGGTCTATCATTCGAAATTTAGACTCACCACTTACTGTAAAGTCATATTGTAAAAAGTTATCTTCACTTTTTTAATTTAACAGACATAAATCTGAAACTTAGAAAATCAAATTGAACAATTTGATATTTCTATAGTCAGCCACATTTCTTACAGTACCAACTTTTGTTGTCTCGCTTATTTCAGTGCATTCCTCACAGAAAACCACCTTGTAATATACCAATACTTCAGGATCGTACTCCGTACAAAAGGGACTTGCACCCTCTATAAATTTATTCTATCTTTAAAATAAAGCTATGTCCATTTTAGGCATACACAATAGCTAATCTCCATCCACCGGTCAATACGCTCGCTGGTTGTAGTTTAACCATTTCGTTAGCAGTAAGTAAATACAAAATATCCCGAAAATGATTAGACCTTATAAAAAAACTGACACAAATGAACTTATTGAAGTATTTAAGTTAAATATACCTGAATATTTTGACATAAATGAAATTGTTGATTTTAAAGAATATTTAAAAAAAAACCACAAAACTTATTTGACTATTGAATTGAATGAAGTTATTGTTGGTGGAACAGGGTATTATGTAAATAAAAAAAACAAAACAGGTCAAATTACTTGGATTTTCTTCGACCCCAATTATTCAGGAAAGGGATTAGGAAAACAATCAGTAGATTATTG
This sequence comes from Flammeovirga kamogawensis, assembly GCF_018736065.1. GTDB lineage: Bacteria > Bacteroidota > Bacteroidia > Cytophagales > Flammeovirgaceae > Flammeovirga > Flammeovirga kamogawensis. Next base: position 4,074,729 of record NZ_CP076128.1, on the reverse strand, counting down.
TTTGAAAATATTACAAGAAGATGAAAAAGTAGAAAAAACAGTCGTAACAACGTCTCAACTCGCTTTCAAGTTTTTTGAGAAATTTGGGTTTAAAACAATCCGGACTGAAAAAGATTATTGGGGGAAAGGACTTGACCTCTTTGAAATGGAAATGATTAACGAAAGAACCAACCGCTAATCGGTTCGATCCGTGAGTAATAATGCTCACGGTACACTTGTCACACCACCTTACAATAACCGTTAGCTCCAATCATTCCACCAAAAACTTAACTTTCAAAAAAGCATGAATTTATTACTTAGAAATATTTGACTATTTTTTTCGTAATAAGCCATTTATGCTTATCAGTTTTCTTTTGATTTAAATATTTTTAGTGAAGAACAAAGTACGAATTCATTAGAAGTGCTATGGTTTCTAGGAGTATTGTCTGTTTTGAGTCTTTTATTATATGGTATATCTAAAAAATTACCAATATGGGTCTTTAGCATAATACTAATTATTGGAATGGTATTGGGTTTTAATCCATTATTATTTTCATTTTTTGGAATACCTTTTTTAATTATATACTTTGTTTTAAGCTTAATAATATATTTTAAGCCAAAAGTTTTTACATAAAAAATTAATTCTTCCTTAGGAAAGGAATTAAAATAATTATAAAGTTAAAGCTAGTGGAATTTTACCCCTAAATTTTCACAGAAACGTATGTGAACCTCTCTATTATACAGAGTACTTTCCTAAAAACCAATGATAAAATAAGTTAGGAGACTCTCAAGCTATTCTTCTCAGAAAGTGAGTAGCATTTACATGGTTATTTCTAATTCTTATGCACTTGTTCATGAACCAACTCATTTAACATTTTAAAGAGAGATGATAAAACCTCTTCTATCATTTAATCTAAGAGTTTCATAACATTTAAATTGACCCACAATTGATAATTATTGAACCAAAATCAAATAGTAACTTTTATGTTATAACGGGCGGACCTGGAGTTGGAAAAACAACTCTATTAACAGAATTACAGAATAGAAACTATTCTGTTGTTCCAGAAATTGCTCGGAAATTAATAAAAGAACAACAAGAGAATAACGGAAAAGCTCTTCCTTGGAAAGATCAAAATTTGTACAAAAAAGTAATGTTTGATCGATCGGTAAGTAGTTTTGAACAGACGGAGGAAATAGTAAATGGGAATGAAATTACTTTTTTTGATCGTGGTTTTTTAGATACTATTTGCTATGCTAGACTAATTAATTCTGATGTAGACGAACAGATGGAAATTTATGCAAAAAATTGGAGATACAATAAACATGTATTTGTACTACCGCCTTGGAAGGATATTTATAAAACAGATAATGAGCGAAAGCAAGATTGGAAAGAAGCTGTTTTGACATTTGAAAAAATGTGCGAAACATATGCAAATTACGGATATAATATTATAGAAACTCCAAAGCTTTCTGTAAACGAAAGGGCTGATTTTATTATAGGTTTCATTAAATAACATGAAAATCAAGCTGAATTAAATTAAGGGGCTTAAAGTAATCTTCATAGGTTGTTGAACCTATATTTTCATGACTGAGTACATAACTTATTACAATATTATTTCAAATTACATCTTGTGAGTAACGCACTTGCCCCCTCTACAAGATTATTCTATCTTTAAAATAAATTAAAATTATGTCCACTCAGGACAAAACTTAAAGTTGAGAAACCCTCACAAGAAGTTAAACCTACCCGTTATTACTAATTATGAAGATCTTAAGATTAAATAAAGTACCTTTTGATGAACTAATAGATTGCTTTTTACTCGCATTTAAAGAGTATCACTTAGAGATACCTACTGATAAAATGTATTATCAAAAACGATGGAGTGCCGCTAAAGTAGACTATAATCTATCTTATGGAATGCTTATAAATGGCCAATTAGTTGGTTTCATCATTCATGCAATTGATAATAGATTTGGAAAAAAAACAGCTTTCAATACAGGAACAGGTGTAATACCAGATTTCAGAGGTAATGGAATATCAAAATTAATCTATGATTATGCTATTAATGACTTAAGAAATCATGGAATTGAAAAATGTATACTTGAAGTAATTCAAGAAAATAAAAATGCAATTAAAATTTACCAGCGCTCTGGTTTTAAAATTTGCAAAGAATATCAGTGCTTCTCTGGAAATATTAATATAAAATCTCGAGATGAAATAAACTTAAAAAAAGTAAGTAAAGAAGACTTTAATTGGGATAATACTTTTAACCAAGAGTTCTATTCTTGGGATTTTCAAAAAGAAACAATTATTGAACGAAATTATGATTACTATTATGTAATTCATGATAACCAACTAGAATCTTATTTTATTTATAATGAGGAAAATAAATATGTAGCTCAATTCGATTTACTAGCTGATAATAATAATGCATGGGAAAGATTATTTCAAGGAATAAAATTAATCTCAAATAATGTAAAAATCGTCAATGTAGATACTCGACTATTAGAAAAGTTAGAAATTATAAATAAAGTAGAAATTCCTACTACTGTTAACCAATATGAAATGAAATTAGAAATTAATTAAAAACGCAAGAACAATAATGTTAAACTATATAATTTCTATTTACATTATCTTACCAATTAAAAGTTATTTTACCTTTAGATAAAATAAAAGGTTACTACAACTTCAAACTGAACAAACAACCATGGAAGAAAAAGAAAAACCAAGGATTTCTAGATTAACTGCCATTCTAACCCAATTACAATCCAAAAGAATTATTACAGCAAAACACCTGGCTGAAAAGCATAATGTAAGCTTACGAACCATTTATAGAGATATACGAACTTTAGAAAAATCTGGAGTTCCAATTGTAACAGAGGAAGGTAAAGGATATTCTATTATGGAAGGTTACCATCTTCCGCCTGTTGTTTTTACAGAAGATGAAGCAAATGCATTAATAACTTTAGAACAATTGGCTATCAAAAATAAAGATTTGTCATTTGTTGAAAATGCATCTAGTGCAATAGAAAAGATTAAAGCTATATTAAGGTACTCTCAGAAAGGAAATGCTGATTTACTATCAGACAGGATCTATTTTAGCGGAAATAATAATCAAGAAAAAACAAGTAACAACTTAATGCAGATTCAATCAGCAATAACACAATACAATGTTTTAACTATTGACTACCATTCTTCGGAGAACAATCACACAGTAAGAGATATAGAACCATTTGCTCTTTATAGCATTCATGGTAATTTTCTATTAATTGGCTTTTGCAGATTAAGAAACGATTTTAGACACTTTAGAATCGACTTTATAAAAAATATTATTTCAAAAGCAGATACATTTAGACCGCATAATATGACTATTAAAGCCTATTTTGAAAAATATGTAAAAAATCAATAATACCCCTGACACCCCTCTGTCACACCTCCAATTTACATTTGTAGAAGTATTAATTAAAAGCAACTAAAAATGGAAATTGTTAAAATCGTAATCTTATCTCTGTCAAGTATTTTATTAATCTTTGTTGGTTCTATGAGATTGAGTAATCCAACAAAAACCTACTTGAAGAATTCCGGAATTAAATTAGAAAATGATTCTAGTTTGTTAAATGAAATGCGAGGTGTTAGTGCAGTAATGCTTCTTGCTGGTATTCTCATTTTATTAGGAATCTTTTTTGAAAGGTTATCCTTCACATCACACGTAATTGCAATACTTATTTTTATAGGTTTTGCAATTGGTAGACTCATTAGTAGAGCAATTGATGGTAAACCAAGTAAGCAAATTTCACAAGGAATTATATTTGAATTGATTTTAGGTACTGCAAATATCTATTGCCTATTAAGTATTGGATACTAAATTGACAATAAAGCAAATAACAAAAGAATAGCAATGAAGTGCAAGACCCCGTGTTTTGCACTTTTTTTATCTTCTTTAAAAAAAATAAGTAGGTAAAAAACACATAACTAGGGTATAAAAAAGTACAATAAGTATTTTACTTTTCTTTGAGAACAAACATATAATCATTATTTTCATTACTAGAGATAATAACCTAAAAAATCTATTTTAAAAAGATTTCACTCATTACCGAATAATTAGATAGATATTCTAATTATTAATTAAAATAACCCCATGAATAAAGTAATAACGCTCACTCTTTCAATGTTCTGTTTAATAAACCTAACAGTTGTTGGACAAGAAAAGCCTAAAGCTCCTTCTCAAAGTACAGAAAGTAATAATAAGGCACTCTATAAAAAGTACCCATTTGATGATAAAACTAGTTTTGAAGAAGCTCAAAAAGGATTTATTGCTCCTCTCCCCAATAATGGAATAGTAAAAAATGCTGATGGGAGAATAGTATGGGATTTGAGTGCTTTTAAAGCATTTATTAAGCAAGATGAAAAATCTCCAACATCCGTTAACCCTAGTTTATGGAGACAAAGTCAACTACTTATGATCAGTGGATTATTTGAAGTAGTACCGGGCGTGTACCAAGTTAGAGGTGCTGACCTTTCTAATATGACTATTGTGGAAGCAGATGGAGGTTTACATATTTATGATCCATTAATATCTACAGAAACAGCTAAATATGCTTTAGATTTATATTATCAACACCGCCCTAAAGTACCTGTAAAAGCCGTTTTCTTTAGTCATTCTCATGTAGATCATTTTGGAGGTGTACTTGGAGTTGCTTCTCCTGAAGATGTAGCAAGTGGAAAAATAAAAATCTATGCTCCAGAGGGTTTTCTAGATCATGCCATTGAAGAAAATGTTTATGCTGGTGTAGCAATGTCTAGAAGATCAAGTTATATGTATGGTAATGTTCTTCCCCCAGATGCAAAAGGACAGGTAGGTGCAGGACTTGGAGTAACCACTTCTTCTGGTTCTCCAGGAATTTACGCACCTACAAACAGTATTAAAGAAACTGGAGAAAAACATACAATTGATGGAATCGAATATCAATTTGTTATGGCACCTGGTTCTGAAGCTCCTTCTGAAATGATGTGGTATTTACCAAAATATAAAATGCTTAATACTGCCGAAGATGCCGTTCATACAATGCACAATTTATATACTTTACGTGGAGCAAAAACAAGAGATGCCTCTAAATGGCCAACCTATTTAAATCAAGTACTTCAAAGTTTTGGTGATACCGAGGTTGCTATTGGAATGCATCATTGGCCTGTTTGGGGAAAAGATCGTGTTGTAGAACACATTAAATCACAACGTGATACTTACAAGTACATGCATGATCAAACTTTGCATCATGCTAATATGGGAGCTACTATGAATGAACTTCCTGGTTTAATTGAAATGCCAGAAAGTTTAACAAAACAATGGGGTACACATGGATATTATGGTTCTTTAAGTCATAATGTTAGAGCCGTTTATAATTATTATTTAGGTTATTTTGATGGTAACCCAGCAAACCTAAACCCACTCCCTCCTGTTGAAGTTTCTAAAAAATACGTAAAGCTAATGGGAGGAGCCGATAAAGTAATGGCTGCCGGTAAATTAGCTTTTGACAATGGCGAATACCGTTGGGCTGCCGAACTTTTAAATCATTTAATTTTCTCTGATCCAGATCTTCAAGACGCTAAAAACCTACAGGCGGATGTGCTAGAACAAATGGGGTACCAAGCAGAAAATGGACCTTGGCGTAACTTTTACTTAGCAGGTGCTTTTGAGCTTCGTAATGGAGTTTTAAAAGCAAATACTCCAGAAACTAGTAGCCCACAAATTATTTCTAATATGTCTATGGATCTCATTTTTGGTTACATGGGTATACAATTAGATGCTAAAAAAGCAGCAGGTAAAAAGATTACTTTAAACTGGGTATTTACAGATGACAATAAAAAATATACGTTATTTCTAGAAAACTCTGTATTAAACTATTGGCCTAATAACGAAGATCCTAATCCAGATGCTACTATCACAATGGAACGTGCTACTCTAAATGACTTTTTGCTTGGAGGTATAACCATGAAAAAGGCTATCAAATCAGGAAAAATAAAAATAAAGGGTGATACAAAACAATTTATAACGGTTTTAGAATGCCTGGATGACCTGAATCAATATTTCTTCTTTAACATAGTAACACCTTAACTTTTAAACGTACAAGGTGATTATTTATCAATAAGTAGATCAAATAATTACTAACAGTAAATAGGGTTGTTATTTATTGATTCCTTAGTAGTAAATTGGGACCTCATTACATCAAATATTGTAATGAGGTCCTTTTTAATTTCGAAAACAGATGCAGCAGCAAAGCCATATATATTCTTTAAATTTCAATTTTAACGAAAGCCAACTTAGTAAATTAGAGTCTAAGTATCTTTTTAATGAAGAGGTAAAAGGAAAGCTTCTTTTTTCGGATATTAAAATTGAACCATCTTGTAGTCCTTTTATCAAAAAAAGATTAGACATTCAATTAGCATCAAAAGACTATAAAGTTCTGATGGACCAAATTGAAGCTAAAAAAATAAAAGCTGAGGGTTTTAAGGTAGAGTATCTAATGTTAGAAGGTGATACTATTGGATACCCTGAAAGATTAGGGCAGTTAAGAGATATTGGGTACCGTATTGAAGGAGAACCAGACTATTATCATCCTACAATTACTTATGGCTTGTGCTTTTTTGAAGAAACTTGGTATTTCGGTCCTTTGATTAAAAATAATCCAGAGTGGCAAAATCACAATAAAAAACCTTGTTCTTTTAGTAATTCTTTGAGTATAAATACCGCTAAATCTTTAGTAAATATAGCAGCTAAAGGAAATAAAAACAGCACCTTAATTGATGCTTGTTGTGGCGTTGGAACTGTACTTTTAGAGGCTTGTTTTGCTGGTTACTCAATGGATGGTTGCGACATTAACCACAAGGCTTGTAATAATGCTAAAAAGAACCTCGCACATTATAACTATACGGCCAATGTTTTTAATTCTGATATAAAAGATATTACAAAACAGTACGATGCCGCAATCATAGATTTACCGTATAACCTCTATTCTTATTCTACAGAAGATATTGCTTCTAATATTATAAAATCTGCTGCTCAAATTACCAATCGTATTGTGGTTGTTTCTATTTCAGACATCGAGGATTTTATAAAAAATGCAGGTTTCACTATTACCGATTTTTGTACCATTGATAAAATCGGGAAAGTAAAATTTATTAGAAATATATGGGTTTGTGAAAAAGAACCTTTGAAAGATTAACCAAACTTTCAAAAGTTCTCCTTCTACTACAATGATACGAGAAAGCTAAATTTTATCTTTGAGCACCTCTTTCCAAATCTTATATCCTTCAGGAAGCATATGTAACATATCTTCTTCAAATAAATCTGGACGACTTTTGCCTTTACTATTTAACATTGGTGTGTAAATATCAATATAACTTATATTCGTAAGGTTTTGGATAGCCTTTTCTACCAACGTATTCGATTTTTCTATTTCTGCTTGAATGTCATCTTTACTAGGACTAGGCTTTATAGACATATAGCTTATAGGAAGATCCTCCCCATATTTATACCTAATTTGACGATATAAGCTTTCAAAATAGAAAAGAATATCTTCTGCTTTTTGTCCTCCGCCTAAATCATTATCACCTGCATAAATTACTATTTGCGTAGGGGCTGTTATTTCTTCAAATAACACATGAAAATACAAAGCACATGCTTCTAAAGTAGAGCCTCCAAAACCCATATTTAGAATTGTATTATTGCCTACATCTTCTCTAACAGTTGTCCATAACCTAAAAGATGAGCTCCCATAAAAAATAATAGGATGTTCTATAGTCGGCTGTTTTCTGATATTTTCAAGTAGCTCTGGTAAGCCCTCTTCTTTATAAAATTGAATTTCTTCTGATGTCATTTCATTTATTTTTCTGCCAATACAATAGCCTCTTCTACATAAGAACGGTATTGTTTTGAATAACTTTCTAAAAATGTTCTTAGTTCCTCCTTAAATGGTTTTTTCTTATCAATTACTTCTGATAACCTAAAAGGCTTCTTGATTACAACGCCAAGTTTAGTTTTACTTAAACGTTTATCAAAGAATGCCAAAGCAATTGGAACAATTAACGGATCTATTCCAGATGCATTTGCAATCATAAATGCTCCAGGTTTAAATGCTACAGGAGATTGATGCGTTTCTCTACTTGTGCCTTCAGGACTTAAAATTAAGTTTGTTCCAGATTTTAATTTATTCCCTGCCTCATTAAAAAACTGATTTCTAATCTTTCTTTTTTCTTCTACAGATTGTACAGACGGATCAGAATCTGCAGTTCTTACCCCTAAATGCCCTAATTTATTATAATAATCTTGGTGCCCGTATTCTGGACCTTTACCAATTCTTACTACTCTTAACCCAGAATCTTTATAAAACTTGTACAGTAGCATAGAGATAAAATGAGAATCTAAAGTAATCTGAAAGTTATTAGGCAATGTATAATACGGATGGTTTAATAAGTGATTATAAATAAAAATATTTCCAGCCTTTTTGGGTAAGTTTTCTAACCCATCAATTTTAATATCAACATAAGCCGTTGCTCTTTCAAAAAACTCAGAACATTCATTTCTTAATTCGAAAGCAGGTACAGATTTGGGTGCTCTAATCACATGGTCTGTCATGCGTTTTAACCCTTCAAAAAATAAATATTCCTTTCTTAACGGATGCGTCATTTTTATAAAAAGGTTCGCTAAAATTTTCTCTTGTCCAACCCCTTCATTTGCCAACTTATCCATTAAATCAAAAGCATCTCCTTGCGTTAATTTTTCTTCTAGTAGAACAGGAACTTTAAACATTTCTGAGCAAACACTTAATTGTGCCCCAGCCTGTTCAATCATTGTTTGGATTGTGAGTAATTCCCTATCAAACGTTTGGGTAATAACTTGTGCTCTTATAGCTTTTAAAGCACTGCCTAGCAACCATAATAAACGGTACATAAAAACCATTCCTAGGTTAGGAAATTCACCATAAAGCACCAATAAATCTAATCTATTAATTTCTAAAACTTCTATTGGTTCTATAGTTACTAACTCCATGTTATTTGGAATAGCATCATAACTTGCTGCACTCCACAATATCACCTGTCCTCTTTCTTCTAATACATCAGAAGTATATATTTCGTTACTTTCGGTAAGGTAATTTAAAGCAACTTTACCGGTTTTAAGTACCATAAATTTATCACTTACTTGTCCTTTTGTAAGTAATTTCTCTCCTGGTTTATAAAATTTTGAGCGACTGATTTTTGCGAGTTTTGCCAAATGCCAATCTGCAAATGGATTAAAAAAAGCACTTTGCCTAAAAAACTCTAAAGTTGTTTCTTGTGGTCCTTTATCCTGAAAAGAAGTATACGAATTTGTTTGCTGAAAATCTGTTGATGAAAGAGCTACAGATCCTTGAATCCAAGATGCTCTAGCCTCTTTTAAAAGGTGTGTACTATATAATAATGAGCTGGACAGCAAGTGCATTCCTAATGTTGGCTGTTCATCAAATAAAACTCTAATTTTCTGATTATCCCACTTAATTACTTTTGTTTTACCAAGAGCTTTTGCTGTAGTAGCAAAACGGTAAGGTTCTCTAAATCCAGACCAACCTATAGGCGTCCATTGTTCATCGCTTTTACCTACTAATAATGCACCACGCTGATCTCCCACATTTAAATGGTAAGCTACAGCACCTGCATATAATACATAATAATTTTCTGCAGAAGCAAATTGAAGTGTTATTGTTTCTCCATCTTCAAATGTTTGTATCTCTGCTAAATCAGATAATTCTTTTAACTGCACTGCCGATAACCGGTCTGCAAATGGCAATGATTTCAAGATGTTAGTTTGCGTCATAGTGTTGTATTGTTGGTGATTATCAAAGAATATATCTCAAATTATCTTTTTCTAAACATAAAAACAAAAGGACTATTTACACTTAAACCTCTATTTAATTAAAGTGATTCACCATCAATTCTATCGATTTATCAACACACTCTTCTACATCTTTTCCTTTAACAGTCCATTTGCCTACAACTTGATTATTAGAAATTAAATGAAGTTTTAAAACAATAGATGATTTGTGTAACTGATATTTCCCTCTTAATATAAAAGTATTAAACCCTTCTGCGCCCTTTCTATATTTAAAGGGTAAGTCTAGTTCATTACCGTCTAATACAATCTTATTACGCACCTTTTGGCTAATCTTTAAATGATCTGCCCAAGATTTTTGGTCTTCGAGATAAATATTACTGATAAGGTTTTTCTGAACAGATAATTCTATGGTTGCCCTATCGTCTTGTGATAAAGAACCAATATAAAAACTACCTGCGCCTAATGGCATTCTATATTCTGGTTGTTGTTCTCCATGCATAGAATTGGCTAATTCTGGAACAGTTTCTACAGCATGAGCAAAAAGGTCTTGCACATCCACAAATTTACCTTGGTCTAACTCTCCTCTTTTTAGATAATCCAGTAAAGAGTATGTTAATAAACCGTGCTCTAAGAAGGTAGATTCATAACTTACTTTATCCGAAGAAGCTCCAGATAACATAAACATTCCTGTCCTAGACCTTACACGTTCTAAGGCTCTTTTTTTCATCCCCTCTTCGTTATAATCTCTAGCAGTAATTAATTCTGTAGAAAATGAACCTGCATGGCAAGCATCTACAATAAAAACTTGTTTAGAAATTGGAATTTCTTTAATCCAATCTAATAATTCTGTTCCGTTTACCGTGTAATTATTTTTAATATTGATATCATCAACATCACTATTACTCATGTCTTTTGTTAGGAAATGGAAATCGTCTACTCCTTTATTATTTTGAGCCACCGTACCATGTCCTGCTAAGAATACAAACAAAATATCTGATGCGTTCGCCTCTTTTGCTATTCTTTGGAAAGCCTTCTGAATATTTTCTTTTGTCGGCTGTAAAGAATCTGCTTCACTATCTGTTGTAATAAGTTGAATTGCTGTATTATCTGTTCCAAAAAGCTTATCACTTGCTAAATCTAACGACTCTGCCATTGCTTTAGCATCTTCTGCAGCGTATTTTAAATCCATCAGTCTACCTCTATAATCAGATACACCTACTACTACACCGTACAATGTTGTTGGTTCGCTTTTATCTTTATCAATATAATTATATGTCATTTTAAGTCCTCTACCATTTAAAGTACCTGCTTGGTTAGAAGTTAAAATAGATATCTCGTTCTCATTATTTGGAATAAATACTCCTTTTAAATCACCCAACCCTACTTTATAATAGTCTTTTCCTTCTTTATTTACCTGAGTAGCTTCTGCTTGTAGATCACTAATAACTTCTTTATTGTTGATATATAAGCTTACTTTTCCAACTCCACCACCTCTATCAACCACTTCAATAAATAAAGTATCATTTTCTAAAAATGAATTGGTTTGAGGAAATAGTTTTAACTGATCTAAAGGCGGTACTTTCCTTAATTTTTTTCTTGATAATAACTCGTAGGCTAATCCGGGTTCCCAATACATTTCTCTTAATTGTTCAAAATTTATTGTTTCCGTTCCGTAAGTATAATAGAGGTTATTCATATTTAAAGCCCCAACATCAAACAAGCCAGATTCATGTTCTATAACCCAACCACCATCTTCTGTAATTACAATTTTACCAACTTTCTTTTCTTTATTAATGTTCCACACTTCAAAGATCATGTTGGTTCGTACAGCAAAGAAAAAATCTTGGTCTTTATAAGAGATTATATCTACTAACGGCATAGATGAATCATGAAATTCTTTTACTACTTCGGTGAGTTCCTCATTCCATAAAGTGATATTTCCGTAGCGATCACCAAATACCCATTCGTCCGTCTTATCTATAAAGTCGATTTTTAAATAATCGGTAGTAATTCCTTTTAATTTTCTACGTGTCCAAGAAGCTGTATTCCAAACAAAAACTCCTGTCTTCCCTGCAACAACTAATTGACTATCATCTTCAGAAAAACGCACATCATTTAACCATATATCAGGTACTAACTCGTCATAAATTATTTTTTGGTTTGTGATATCATAAACCTTTAATTTACGATCTCTACCTACAGAAACCACTAAATCTTCTCTCTTAGAAACTACAACATGCGAAACTGCTCCATTATGTTGGTATAAGTTTTTATACGTTTGATCTTCATAATCCCAATAAATTACATCGCCACCGTTTGTACCAATTAAAGCAGCTTGAATTAGATCAAAATTTTCTAATGTTTTTCCTTCGTGTAAAAGCTGTAGTGTATCTAATAATTTCCCATTATCATTCCAGATTTTAACTAGGCTATCTGTTCCCGTTGTAATCCATCTATTGCCATTTCGGATATATTCTAATGCTTCTGCTTTTCCTTTATGGACTTTCCACGTTTTTGATACAATATTCTCTTTAGGTTCCCAAGAATAAAAATTACCATTTGTGGTTACAAATGCCAATGCTCCTGTAGTTGTATTGAGTTCTCCTTCTACTAAATGTCCATTTACAGGCTTCCATTCTGTATCTGTTCTAGAATTGCCATCAGCTAAAGTCCACACTGTAATAGCACCATCTTTTTTTGTAAAAGCAGCATGTTTGGTATCCTCTGTAAATACCATTTCTTCAAAATCATCACGTACAACGGCAGGTGTTCTATTAATTTTATTGTTCTCTACTCTAAAGAAATAAATATCTTCTAATTGCGTTTTTACAATCAAAAAATTAAAGAACGAAGAGTACTTAATTTGAATAATTGGAGTATCATCAGGAGAGTCCATTTCATCAATAAGCTGATCTGCATTGGCATCCCATATTTTAATTTTTTTATCCCATGATGCTGTAACTATCAAAGAATCTTTTGGAATAAAATCTATAGATGAGATCCAATCGTTGTGTAATTTTTTTTCTACTATAGGTCGATCATACCCTCTCCAAAGTAGCAATTCTCCATTCATTAATCCAACACTTAACCAATTCATTTTAAAAGAATAATTAAGTGCTGAGTAGTTGCCTAGATTGGTTTTAATTTCTTTACCATCTGGAGTATTTCCTTTATGTTGCCAATCCCATCTATAGGTCTCTCCTCCTTTTGTAATAAAAAGCAGCATATTATCTATAAACTTCATCTGAAAGACGGCATCATTCAAATGAGTCATTTTATCTTCAACTTCACCCGTCTGAATGTTCCAGATTATAACAGAGTTATCTCTTCCAGCAGTAGCTAAAAATTGGTGTTCTTCTGAAAAACAGAGTTGTTCTACACCATTTTTATGAGGGTAAAATGTTTTGAGTAGTCTTTTATCATTAATATTCCATAATTTCACGGCTCCATCTTCTCCTGCAGTAGCTAACAACGATGCATCATTAGAAATGCTCATCTTTTCTACTTTCCCCAAATGACCTGTAGAAAGTGTTAATTGTAGTTGCTGTGCAGAAGTAGGTTGTACATAAAGCAGAAAAACTATAAATCCAATGTATATTTTGTGAAATGCTATTTTCAAGATGAAGTTATTTTAGTATTTTCATTATCATACCCACTCTTTCCTATTTTTATAAAAAATGAGACATTTAGCGATTACTATCTTTTTATTCACACTAATTATTTTCTCTTGCGAAATTATCCCCAAAGAAGTAGGCAGAAACGAAGATTATCACATTTTGCTTGAGTTTAATGATAAATTTGGTAATAATTTATTGGAAGATCAAAGTTCTACACCAGACATCTACCCTATTGATGTATTTTATTATCAATCTGAGAAAAAAATAATTCTCTCGCATCAAATAGTTGATTTAGAAGAGAATGACATTATTACTTCTGTTTTAGTTACAAATGCTTTAAAAAATACAAACCAGACTTATTATATTCAGTTTAATCAGGATATAGATACCGTAAAAGTAACTCTTCAAGAAGATGATAAAGAATTACTTCATGTAGGAGCTATTTTATATAATTCTGTCTTAATTGATAAATCTAAAGATCATAAAAATCGCAGTCATTTTTCTGTTCTAAAATAGGCTATAATGCAAAATGCCACACTTATTCAAAAGTGTGGCATTTTAATGTATTATTATTATAATTTTCTACTGTGCCAGTGGTTCTAAATGTCTTAAAAGTAATGCATCAGTTGAAGATGATTGAATACTTATTAAACCAACTTTAGATTCACCTGGATGAATCGGCTTATTCAGAATATCATATTGATCTAATTCCGTTTTAAAATTCTGATTCGCACTCCCTGCACCAATCATATTTCCTGCTGCAATACCAGGCCCTATTATTAAACCAATTGGAAATGAACTTGTTTGTCCAGTTGAACTAGTTGTATTAAGTTGAAGAGGCGCCAATAATAAATATAATAAATATGTTGGAACAGTCTGTCTAAGTGATTTGAAGGTTACTTCTTTTGAGTTTATCAATACTTTTGTTCCACTTTGATAGGTCAATAAATAATTATCTCCAAGAATTACATCATGGTTAGAATTATTTGTGATTTTAACAGCCACTAATTGTGTGTTAAATTTATCTTCTTTCTTTTTGTACTTTTTACTAGTAAGCACTTTATATTTATATTCAAGTTTAACATTTCCTACATTTGAACTTGAATTAAAATTTTGAGCAGTCGGATATATTTTATGGTATGAGCCAGCACAACTTGAAAATAATCCTAATAGAATAAATAAAGAAAAGAGTTTAGTAATTTTCATAAACCAGTAAATTAAAAAGAGTAATAATTGTTTGTTTTAATTTGTTTGTTGATAATAATAATACACCGTCACGATAGTTTTTTAAAGGTATTACTATTTATATTGAATAACAATTCACTCCTTACTTATTACTACTACTCATGTATTTATTCTTTAAAAAAGAAGGTTAGTAAATAGAATCTTCTATTTTTGCTTATATTTCAAATTGTAATAAAACATCACATTTTTTAGCCTAAACGTTAAAGGCATATATATGTCGAAAAGAAATTTAAGGAGTCGTATCTTTACAGAAGAAGAACAGGCACGTCAACAAGAACGTTTTGACAATATTATTCAGTCAATTGTTAAACTTGTTGAAACGTATGCTAAACTATTCAGTATACAATTAAAAACAGGGCTAGCAGGTACGCTATCTGTATTAGCAATTTTTGTAATAATGCTTACTTTCCTAACGTTAGCTTTCTCTTTCTTTGCACTAGCCTTTGCACTTTTTGTGAACTACATTTTTTCTTGGCCATCTTTTGCTGGCTTTGCACTCGTAGGAATTTTTTGCATTGGACTATTTGTACTTGCTATTTATAAATCGGACTTATTAAGAAGTCAATTTTTAATTTGGATTGATCAAGCTATAGATCATGCCCAAGAAGAAAACGAAATTTAGACCTTATTATTTGACCCTAATCATGAGTGAGAAAGTAGAAAAAACAAACGAAATAAGAGAACGTTTAAAAGCTGACAAAGAACGTTTGAAAGCAGAAACAAAATTATATAAAGATGAGTTAGTTAGTTTAACAACAGAAACGGTTGCTGATACTCGTCATGATATTAAAAAAGTTTTAACCTATGGTGCAGCCGTAGTTGCCACTTATAGTTTATCGCAATGGGCTTTACGTTTACATTCTCATAGAAGTAAGAAAAAGTATCTAAAAAAATTAGAGAAATTAGACGGTAAAGGAAAAAAAGGAAAAATAGATACAACTGTAGAAAGCACAAATTCTCGTATTCCTTCCTTTGGTAAAATGCTTAGAGATGAAGCGACTGTATTCCTAATGGGAGTAGCCAAAGAAGAGCTTTTAAATTATTTAACAAGAAGACAGGAAAACAGAAAGAAAAAAAGAGACTCATAATCAGCCACTTACAAAGTTCATTGTATGCAAGCATAACATATTTGAGTTCTATGTCGATTTTCTATTTGCAGTTATAAAATCTTATTCATTTCTTTGCAACTCAATTGGTCAACTAAAATTCAGTAAGATGTCCGAAATTGCAGAAAAAGTAAAACAAATCATCGTTGATAAGCTAGGTGTTGAAGAATCAGACGTAACGCCTGAGGCTAGTTTCACAAACGATTTAGGTGCTGACTCACTTGATACTGTTGAGTTAATCATGGAATTTGAAAAGGAGTTCAACACTTCTATTCCTGATGATCAAGCAGAGAGCATCACAACTGTAGGTCACGCGATCGCATACCTTGAGGAGAACGTAAAGTAATTTATACTCCCTTTAAAATAAGCGAATCAAACGCTAGCGAACCTGACAGAGCAAGCGCCTACTTTAAGGATGCCGAATCTGTCAGGTTTGTTTATTTTTGGAGCTTCCAAAATTTATTATCATATGAACGCTAGAAGAGTTGTAATTACTGGTATTGGTGCATTAACGCCACTAGGTAATACAGTCGAAGAATATTGGACTAACCTTGCAAAAGGTGTTAGCGGTTCCGCACCAATTACTAAATTCGACGCATCTAAATTCAAAACTCAATTTGCATGCGAAGTCAAAGACTTTGTTGCAACTGATTATATTAACCGCAAAGATATCCGCAAGATGGATCTTGTTAGCCAATACGGTGTTGCCGTGGCAAAACAAGCAATCGAAGATTCTGGTATTGACTTAGAAAAAGTTGATAGAAATCGTTTTGGTGTTATTTGGGGGTCTGGTATTGGTGGACTTAAATCTTTCCAAGACGAATGCGTTGCTTTCGGACAAGGAGATGGTACTCCAAGGTTTAACCCTTTCTTTATTCCTAAAATGATTCCTGATTTGATTCCTGGTCATATTTCTATGATTTGGGGATTAAAAGGACCTAACTTCACAACTGTATCTGCATGTGCTTCTGCAACGAATGCTATGATTGATGCTTTTAACTACATCCGTTTTGGTATTTCTGACTTGTTTGTAACAGGTGGATCTGAAGCAGCTGTATGTGAAGCTGGTATTGGTGGTTTTAATGCTTTAAGAGCATTATCAACACGTAATGATTCTCCTGAGACAGCTTCTAGACCTTTTGACGCAACTAGAGATGGTTTTGTTCTTGGTGAAGGTGCTGGTGGTTTTATCTTTGAAGAGTTAGAACACGCAAAAGCTAGAGGTGCTAAAATTTACGGTGAAGTAATTGGTGGTGGAATGACTGCTGATGCTTACCACATGACTGCTCCTCATCCAGAGGGCGAAGGTTCTAGCCGTGTAATGCAAGAAGCACTTAAAGATGCTGGTTTAAAACCAGAAGATGTAGATTACATCAACGTTCATGGTACTTCTACACCACTTGGTGATATTGGAGAAGTGAACGCAATCAAAAAGGTATTCGGAGAGAAAGCATACGATATAAATATTTCTTCTACAAAATCTATGACTGGTCACCTTTTAGGTGCTGCAGGTGCAGTAGAAGCTTTAGCATGTTTAATGTCGATTGAAAAAGGTATTATCCCTCCAACAATCAACTTCGAAACTCCTGATGAGAATTTAGATCCTAAATTAAACCTAACATTTAATAAAGCACAAGAACGTAATGTTGATATTGCTTTATCAAATACATTTGGTTTTGGAGGTCATAACTTCTCTATGGTATTTAAGAAATACGCTGAGTAAATTAACTTTTACTTAATAAAAATATAAACCCGTTAGTTCATCTATCGGGTTTTTTTATTGCTTTACTTTTCTCTAGAATCAACCATTACTATTCTACTACCCATACTAATTACCTATTTACTTCTAAAGATTCTGCTTATACATTCCACTATTACCCTCTCTTAATGTAATTAATACTGATTGTGTATTAAATTCTTGATAATAATCCTTTTTCAACAAAAAGAATTACAAAAAAATGTAGATGTTTTTAGATATTTTTTACATTTTTGAGGTATCAAATTTTACTCCTCGAACTTTATCGAGATTTTAATACCTATCTATGATTTTAGGAAAACTCTTAAAGAGATGGGTCACACCTTATAATGAGCAGGAGACTAAATTAGCCGAAGTAATTAAACGAATCATCGGTAGAAAACCTTACAATATTAAATTGTATCATCTTGCAATGCAACATACCTCTGTTGCTTTTGAAAGTGGTGCGGTAAAAGGTTTTAAGGAATCTAATGAAAGGTTAGAATATTTAGGAGATGCAGTTTTAGGA
This sequence comes from Flammeovirga kamogawensis, assembly GCF_018736065.1. Lineage (GTDB taxonomy): Bacteria > Bacteroidota > Bacteroidia > Cytophagales > Flammeovirgaceae > Flammeovirga > Flammeovirga kamogawensis. The sequence continues at coordinate 4,056,652 of NZ_CP076128.1, read as the reverse complement.
TCTGTCGTAGCCGAATATCTTTTCAAGAGATACCCTTATAAAGATGAAGGTTTCCTTACAGAAATTCGTTCTCGTATTGTAAATAGAGAATCGTTAAATAGGCTAGCAGTTAAAATTGGTCTAAGCCAAATGGTTGCTTTTGAAGGTCGTAAAAATTCAGCATTAAGTCATAAGTCAATCTATGGCGATGCAATGGAGGCCTTTATTGGTGCAGTTTATTTAGACTTAGGGTTTCATTTTACACGTCGTTTCATCATTCATAGTTTATTGATGCAACATTATGACATTGAAGAAATAATTGAAACCACTACCAATTTTAAAAGTCTCATTATTGAGTGGGCTCAAAAAAATAGTAAAGTCGTTGAATTTACTATTTCAAAGCAAGGAGGAAAAGACGGTAAGCAGTTTAAAGTTAATTTATTAATTGATGACGAATTGCAAGCCTTAGGTTCTGGTTACAGCAAGAAAAAAGCTGAACAAGATGCCGCTCGAAAAACTTGCGAAGCACTTTCACTTATTTAGTGTTTTAACCCTTTTAGAAAAGGCCCTCTTAGAAGACAAATTCTAAGAGGGCTTTTATTTTATTCCCTTTTTATTCTACTTTTTCCCTCTGTATATTATATATTTAAATAAAATTTTATTGATGATATTCTGTCTTAAGTACAATTATATACCCAATAACCCTTTATTATCTTGTATATTTTGTAGAAATAGATGTACTTTAAATTATCATCACCTACTGTTTTTTACTTTCTGATCATGAAAAAGAGCACTGTTTTTATAAGCCTATTATTTTTTACGTTAGTTACTACCGTTTTACAATCGTGTCAGTATGGTAAAAACTATACTTATTCTACACGTCAGGATAAATTGCAACAGAAAAAACAACAACGTGTTGCTGAGTTAGGAGGAACAACTACCCCTAGCCAACAACAAGGCACAACTACTGCTTCTCAGGTTGCTGCTGCCCCTGTAAAAACACCAAAAAATGTAAGCAACAAAGTTCAAGCTGCTTTAAAAACAGCATGGACTTATGAAGGCGTAAAATATGATTATGGAAATATGTCTAAAAAAGGTATTGATTGTTCTGGCTTGATGTGCGTTTCATGGCAAGCCGCCAATGTTACATTACCTCGTGCTTCTTATCAACAAGCAAAAGAAGGTAAATATGTTCCTTTTAGTAATTTAAAACCTGGTGATTTGGTATTTTTTAGTGGGCCTGGTACTTCTAATATCAAGCATGTAGGAATGATCTCTGCTGTAAAAAACGGAAAAAAATATTTTATCCATGCAAGTACAAGTCATGGTGTAATGCAAAGCGAACTTTCTGATGTTTATTGGAAAAAATACTATAAACTAGCAAGGAGATTGGATTAATACCTTGTTTCCTATCTTGTTCTCCTTAAAATGTTGATCGAATCACAAAAAATTAATAGCTTATGAAGAATTAAAGTTTTTCATACCAATTTAAAAATATGACTCGACATTTTATTATCAAAACACTTCTTGGTCTTAGCTTAACTGGCTTACTCTTCTCTTGCGATAACAGTGGTGATTCAAACAAAAGCGATTCTACAACTTCATCTCCTACAAATGAAGTAAAAAGTGTTGTTTCCGAACAAAACGAAAAAGCAGAACAAGCTGTAAAAACAGCACGTACATTTATTGGTGTTCCTTACAAATCTGGTGGTGTAACAAAAGATGGAATGGATGCTAGTGCACTCACAATGCTTGCGTGGAAAGCTGCTGGTGTACAATTATCTCGTATTAGTAGAGAACAATCTAGACAAGGACAACAGGTTCCTGCAGATAAAGTAGAAGCTGGAGACTTAGTTTTTTTTAGTGCAAACAAAGGTAGTAACCAAGTAACTATGTCTGGTATTATCACTAAAAAAACTGCACAAGGCTTTAACTTCATTTATACTTCTTCTAAAGATGGTGTAAAAGAGGTTGCTTATTCTCCTTACTGGAAAGACAGACTTGTAGTAATTAAACGTGTAGGATAATTACTTAATTGGTTATTTTTTGATGATTCCTATCTTATTTTGTCAAAAAATAAGACAAATTAACCGTTTTAAATTCCTATTGTTTAATTTAAAAACTATAATTGTGAAGAAAGGATAACGAACTATGGCAGATACAACAAATAATTACGACGAGAGTAGTATTAAATCACTAGACCCTCGTGAACATATTCGTCTACGCCCTGGTATGTACATTGGTAAGTTAGGAGATGGATCAGCTCCTGACGATGGTATCTATGTACTTGTTAAAGAGGTTGTAGATAACAGTATTGACGAACATATGATGGGTTTCGGTAAACAAATTGACGTAACCGTTGATGAAGGTGCCGTACTTGTTAAAGATTATGGAAGAGGTATTCCACTTGGTAAAGTGATTGATTGTGTATCAAAAATCAATACAGGTGCAAAATACGACTCAAATGCATTCCAAAAATCAGTTGGTCTAAATGGTGTAGGTACAAAAGCAGTAAATGCACTATCTAATTTTTTTAGAGCTTCTTCTGTAAGGAATGGAGAAATAAAAGTAGCAGAATTTGAAGCAGGTAAACTTCTTAAAGATTATCCAATCACTTCTACTAAAGAAAAAAATGGTACTACGGTTTACTTTAAACCAGATCCTACGATATTTAAAAACTACCGTTTTTTACCAGATTATTTAGATGATTTATTTTGGAACTACGCCTATTTAAATGCAGGTTTAACACTAAAATTAAATCAAAAAACTTTCCTTTCTAAAAATGGTTTACGCGATTTATTAGAAAGAAAAACAAATGCAGAACAACTAAGGTATCCTATTATTCACTTTAAAGGTGAGGATATTGAGTTTGCGTTCACACATGCTAATCAATACGGAGAAAACTACCATTCTTTTGTGAATGGTCAGAATACAACACAAGGGGGTACACATTTATCTGCTTTCCGTGAGGCTATTGTAAAAACTGTTCGTGATTTCTTTGGTAAAAACTTTGATGCAGCTGATATAAGAGCATCAATTATTGCCGCTGTTTCTGTTAGAGTTCAAGAACCTGTTTTTGAATCTCAAACTAAAACTAAGTTAGGATCAACACATGTTGCACCTGATGGACCTACTATGCGTACTTTTGTAAACGAGTATGTTCATAAAGTTTTAGATGATTTCTTACACAGAAATACAGAAGTTGCTCAAGCATTACTAAAACGAATCCAACAATCGGAACGTGAACGTAAAGAGATTGCTGGTGTTAAGAAAATTGCAAACGAGAGAGCCAAAAAAGCCAACCTCCATAATAAAAAATTAAGAGATTGTCGTTTGCATTTCAACGATAAAAAAGGCGAAGAAGAAAACAAAAGAGGTACAACTTTATTTATTACCGAAGGGGATTCTGCGAGTGGTAGTATCACTAAATCTCGTGATGTACAAAGCCAAGCCGTATTTAGTTTAAGGGGTAAGCCTCTTAATTCTTTTGGTCTTACCAAAAAGATCGTATACGAAAATGAAGAGTTTAACTTACTTCAACATGCTTTAAATATTGAAGACGGAATTGATGGATTACGCTACAACAGAGTGGTAATTGCTACAGATGCCGATGTTGATGGTATGCATATTCGCTTATTGATCTTAACTTTCTTCTTACAATTCTTCCCTGATTTGGTAGAAAAAGGACATATTTATATCCTCGAAACTCCATTATTCAGAGTTAGAAACAAGAAAAAAACAATCTATTGTTATAGCGACGAAGAAAGGGTTAATGCTATAAATTCTTTAGGTAATAAACCTGAAATTACTCGATTTAAGGGTTTAGGAGAGATTTCTCCTGATGAATTTGGTGGTTTTATTGGTGAAGATATTCGACTTGATCCTGTAATTTTAAGCGAGGATAGTAATATAAAAGATTTACTGACGTACTATATGGGTAAAAATACTCAAGACCGTCAGAAATTCATTATCAATAATCTTCGTGTTGAAAGAGATGAAGTTAAAGAAGCTGTTGGTTAAATAGCTTTCATTAAATGATATAAAAAGAGGTAGTCATTATTTTATTAATGTACTACCTCTTTTTTTTAGGACTAACTAAGAAAGTTTGGTGAAACACACATTCCTTCTTGATAACTAACGTGTAACTATTTTTTTAATTAGAGAGTTAAGTTCTTTAATTAAAATCATTTGTAATTTGACACTTACAGTTATTATTAATCAAATCTTAATCACAAATTCATAAAATAATAATAATCAAATAGTTAACATTCACACTCTTATTCTAAATAAATTATTTATTGTGCTATAATCATGCACTTTGTTCAATTTCGATCACATTATTAATGATTATCGTTAGTTATGAATAATGATTTATAGCTTCACCTCTTTCAATTTTCTAAGTTCATTATTAATAATTGTACTTATTTCATTACCTCTATCTACTATCATAAAATGATGTCCACCTTTAATTGTGAAGTCAGAATATTTCGCTTTTAATAAAAGATCTTTATCCCCATTTATTTTAAAGATAGAGGTTGGCACTACCTTATTTCTCCATGTCAATAATGCATTAATCGCCCACTTTACAAAAGTAGCATCAGTATCTTTTAGAATTGATTTCAATATGTTTTGTCGAGTACCAAACAGAAATTTAGCTATTCTATAAGGCATATTAAATATTCTTACAGGAAGAAGGGAGATTAATTTAATTTCACCAATCATTCTATATATAATTGGTAATTGATCATAAGTATCAATAGAAGAAATTAAAAATGTTTTTTTCGGATGTAAATACTTTGCTATCTCAAGTGCAATAGTTCCACCAAAGCTAACTCCTATTAATATAAAATCTTCCTCAGTATTAATTGACTCACCTAATCGAATAGCATACTTTTCTAAAGACTCTCCATTAAATGGAGTAATCCACTCTAAATGTATTTTAGAAGCCGAAATATTTATAGCATTATAAACTCTTTGATCCGCTCCTAATCCACTAATACAATATGCATTCATAATCGTTTAATTATCAGATAGTTTTTTTATACTCTTTTGATTAAAGTTTCTTTAAAGTACATAAAAACTAAATATGTATTTCATTTTCGAGTAGTCTCGCTTATTTCAACTAAGATTTTCCTATTTTTGATTATGAAAAAGATAGAATTTGTACTTACGTCTAAACACAACAACAAACGTTTCGTAGCAGATGCTCGATGGGTCTCTGATCATACAAAGAAACCTACAGTTATTTTGGTTCATGGTTTTAAAGGCTTTAAAGATTGGGGTGCATTTAATGTTATTGCTGATCAATTTGCCACTTTAGGATATTGCTGTGTAAAATTGAATTTTAGTTCTGATGGAACAACAGTTGACCACCCTTTTGAAGTAACAGATCATGAAGCATTTGGAAACAATAACTTCAGTAAAGAACTAGATGATTTAGGCGTATTGATTGATTGGTTACATAGTAATGAATGTCCTATTGGTACTATTGATCTATCAAAATTATATCTTTTAGGACACAGCCGTGGTGGTGGTGTCGTTTTATTAAAAACAGCGGAAGATAGTAGAATTAAAAAAGTAGCTACACTTGCTTCTATACCACAAGTGAATACTTTTTCTGAAGAAACAGTAGCTCAATGGAAAAAAGAGGGTGTTATTCATGTAGTAAATGGCCGTACTGGAGAAGAATTACCTTTGTACTTTCAAGCAGTAGAAGATTATTACGCACATGAAGATAGATTGTCTATGATGAAGGTTTTACCCACAGTACAACAACCTATATTACATATTCATGGTACTGCTGATGAAACTGTTCCTGTACAAGCTATGCACTTCTTACATCAATTAAATCCAAATTCTGAATGTAAAACTATTGAAGGTGCATCTCATACATTTGGTACGAAGCACCCTTGGACAGACAATGCTTTATCAGATGATATGCAAACTGCAATTGACTATGTTTTAGATCATTTCTCAAAATAAATGGAAGACGCTTATTTAACCCTCAAAGGTACCAGTGAAGGTATATACAAAGAAAAAGGAAGTAAGTTTATTGCTTTGGCACATCATGTAACAACAGAAGATGAAGCTAAAAGTATTGTAAAAGGATATAGAAAAGAGTATTACGATGCTAGACATTGGTGCTATGCTTATATGATTGGTGCCGATAAAGCAAAATACAGAGCTAATGATGATGGGGAACCAAGTGGATCAGCCGGGTTACCTATTTTAGGGCAACTTCGTTCTTTTAATGTTACAGATACTTTAATTGTCGTCATTCGTTATTTTGGAGGTACAAAACTTGGTGTTCCAGGATTAATCCATGCTTACAAAACTTCTGCCGCAGATGCTTTAGAAAGTGGTGAAATAGAAGAGCTTTTTGTTCAAAGAAAAATTAAAATTACGTTTGCTTACCCTGACATGAACGAAGTAATGAAAGTTGCTAAAAAATTTGGGTTAGATTTTGGACAACAAAGTTTTGACGAACTTTGTCATATAGAGTTTTTAGTAAGAGAAAGTTTATTTGAGCAAGTAAAAGAAAAGCTTGAAGATATTGATGAACTTATTTTTAAAGAAAGCTAATCTTATTATTAATGAACACACAAATAAATATTACTAAGCTAAGTATCAAAAACTTTTTTAGTGCTCATACTTTCATAAAGAAGCACAAACTAGGCAAATACTATCTGTATATAAGTATTTTTGCTATTGCACTGTCTCTAGGTATGCTTAGCGGAGGGGTATATTTTAGCAATAAACTCATTTTATCAATTCAAGATTTTAGTATTATTAATTCTTTAGAAGAATGGATTAAAAACTATACATCTACTAATGTTGATACTTACCTTTATTGGACACTCTTTATTCTAATAGAAATACCTGTACTGATTACTTCTTTATTAATTTACCCTACAATTTTAAGTATAATCAGTTTTCCTATTCTTGATAGTCTAACTGAAAAAGTGAATAATATCTTATTCGATCAAAAAGTAGGACCTTCTTTTAGTATGCAGCGTTTTGGGCAAATGCTTTTTAAAATTACACTCCCAAATGCAATAAAGACTATTACTTATTCTCTTATTTTAATGCCATTTACATTTATACCTATCATTGGTTTTTTCTTTATGTTTTTAAGTATGTGTATAAATGGTTATTTTTATGGATATGATATTCTAGACAACTATTTTGAAAACTGGAATGTTAATATAGATAAGAGTAAGCGATTTATTCAATCTCACAAAACCTTAACAACAACAGCTGGTTTTGGAGGTGGTATACTTGCAATGATTCCTATTGTTGGTAGTATCTTCTCTCCTATTATTAGTGTTGTTGCCACTGGCTTAACCTTAAAAGAGCTCAATATTCATGACGAAATTACTCAGCCGTAAATTAGCCTTTATCTTTTTTGTTATCACTTTCTCTTGCGGACTTATAGAGGATAGTAGTGATACCCCTGACACGGGATTAGACCCTATTGCATTCCCTGCCTCAATACATTTTGAGTATAACCTTTATACACCTCAAAATGAAGACATTAAAGATATGCTTCTTTATTTTACAGAATCAGGTAATTTCTCTGTAATCTCTCAAACATTTCAGAATGATTCTACCGTACAGGCTTTTTTTAATTATAATGATAATAATAGAATTTCTAGTATCGAGTTTACTTCAATTGATTTACAAGTAGTACTTAAAACATATACTTTCAATTATGATAAACCCGAAGAAAATAGTTATTCTATATCAGTAGATGGTAATATTGTATTAAGAGTAATCAATCAACAATCTACTGATCAGTTATATAGTGTCATTAATTATGTGACATCAAAAACTCATATTTATACTTATGAAAAAGGTACTATAACTACAGAAAAAATATTTAATTCTCTTGTTGTTATTGACGGTCAAAAACCAGATTCGGAGATAAATTTCATCTACAATCCAAATTCCTACAGCATTTTTATTTCTTCATCCATAAGAACAGAAATGCTATTAGCACAACAATTTCAAGATATTCATTTCACTCCTTACTTTTCAACATCTCCAAACTCGGCAAATTTGCTTACCCAAATTGCAAGTGTTGTAGAAGAAAACACACGTATTGAGTATAGAACAATCTATAACGATGATTTATTCCCTACTTCAATTTCCATGATTTCTTCTCAAAGTGATATGCCTACAAAACAAATTATACATACCATTAGCTACGCAGAACCTACTCCTTTTTAATCAGTCCCCATGGGTTATATTTTTCTTGCACAAAGTGAAGTATTTTTATAGCAATTATTACTGCAATAACTCCTACAAGCCATCCGCCCAAAATATCACCTACAAAATGAACGCCTACTGCAATTCTACTGTAAGAGTATACTGCTGTCCACACAAATAATAACCCTACCCATTTCACTTTTTTTCTCCATTCTAAAAAGAAATATAAAGCTATTGCCATAGAGGTAGATGCATGAGAGGAAACAAAGCCTAACGGACCTCCTTTGTAACCATGTAGCGTATGTACTAGACCCTCAATTGCTGGATCATGCGATGGACGAGGTCTATTTACCAAAGGTTTAAAAATTTGAGAGGCAATAACATCTGCTAAACCTATAGCAATGCCTAGCCCTACAAGGAAGATTATGGATTGTTTCCAACCAAATTTCCAAAACATAAAACCTATTAAAAACACATATAGAGGCCATGAATTTATAGGTGTTGTAATCCACCAAAAAAACGAATCTGAAGCAGCTGTATGATGACTATTTAAGAACAGAAAAAGTTCTTGTTCCCACTCAAATGGTTGCATATACGTATAAGATTTAATTTAATTTATGGTGTTTCTCGTTTGGATCAGGGAAGTTAAAGTTTCCTTTGTAACCTCGTAATCTATACAAATATGCATAACGCATTAGTTTACCAGCTCTATCTACTTCTACTCGGCCTACTTCTTCAATCTGATCAAAATATTTACCGAATTGTCTATCTACATCTCGTCCCCAATTACTTACATTTAAAAAGTAAACATCTTCTCCTTTTTCTAATCCTCCTCGCTCTTTATTTATCCATGCATACTTATGTATTTCATCCCAAGATCCCATTAATATCAGAGGGTGCTTATTTGGATAAGCAATATAAAAATCGATATGTGTACCAGGAAACCATTCATAAGCTACAAATTTAGCATTTGGTTTCATCTTTTCTTCTTCAAGATCTTTGGCTAATAATGGTTTTAATTTCTTATTAATTTGACGCCAACCGTACATATCTTGCGTAAAATCATATTCTCCAAAGTTCTTCGGATCTTCCAAATTTGTTTTACCTACATTTAACGGACTAAAATTAATTAACCAAAACGCTATTGCTAATACGATAGATAAAAATGTAGTTGCTCCAACAATTCGTCTAGGTTTCCATAACCTCCATGCATTTTTTGCTTTTGAATCTACCAATTTAACTCTCCAATACACAGCTGTAATAATTATTAAAGGTAAATATCCCGGTCCAGTCCAGTGTGGTAAAGTTCTTCTAAACAACGCAAATGAAGTAAATACAAGTATTAATGGCAGTCCGTTAAATAACAATACTTGTAACGACTTTTTATCCATTACCTTTTTTCCTTTAGCTATTCCTATCATGGCGGCAATAATCAAATACCAATTCCATGGATTGTTGTAAGCTATCTGTCCTCCTATTTCAGTAAAAAAGTAATCTAAGCGTAACTCTAAGGTAGGTGTTACTCTATCAGTATGGAATGTAAAACTGATAAAATCATTGGCATAGTTCCAATATACAACAGGGAAAAGGCAAGCTATTGCTATAGCACCTGCAGCCCATATACTCCAATCTTTTAACCATCTTCTATCACAAATTATTACATATAATGCTACCCCAAGACCAATAAAAACAGCATGGTATTTTGATAATCCAGCCAAACCAATCATAAGACCAGCCAATAATAAATTCTTACGTTCCTCCTTGCCTATTTTTTCAGCAGGTAAAGAGTTTAATAAGAAATAAATACTCAACATCCAGAATAACGTTTGTGGAGTATCTGGAATAATAAATATCCCTGCCAAAATAGATGCATATATTGATGATGTATACAAAAAGGCAGCGTAAATACCTGCAACACTATCTTTTAATTTAGAAGCTATTTTAAATGCTAGAAATGTATTAATTCCGGCAAAAACAACACCTCCTAACCTCATAAAAAATTCATAAGGGAGTGCTAGATTTAATGTAAAAAGTTGAATTACCCATCCTACCATTGGAGGGTGATCAAAATGACTTAATGAAGGGTACAATGCGTACGTCCAATAATACACCTCGTCATTACTAAATTCCATCGTTCCACCTATCACTGCACGAACAATAGAACTTATTATAATTAGCCTTAGAACAATTTGGGTTGCTCTACTTTCTGTAATACTATTTGATTCCATGCTGCAAATGTACTTGTTTTAAAGAAATGCTTTTCGTTTTTTTTATGATTAAGTACTAGTAAGTCCTTAAAAAATGTTTTCATTTCAAACTTACACCTCCTCTTTACGTTGATTTATCTAATAATAGATAAACAAAAGACGATGCGAACAATAACTTTACTTAAAAACCTATCCTTATTAATTCTTGGGAGCTTTATAATTTCTGCCTGTGTAAAAGATGTAGACTCCACTGTTCCAAGAACTGTTACATTAAAATTTGATTGGACAGCGGCCACTATTTCTGGCTTAGACTCTGGAATTGCTGTCATATCACATCAAGCAGGTTTGGCCGAGTGGAATTTTAAAACCGACCAAACAGAAGTCACTATCCACAATGTTATTGGTAATTTAGTGGTATCTCAACCTGAATTTCTACCCACAGAAGAAATTGCTGTTCCTGAACAAACTTATATTATTCCTATAGAGCAACCCGAAACAACAATATACTTTGTTGCACCAAACTCTTTATAATTGTGATTATATTTTTATTACACAATAGAATCTTAAAGCGATCATATTTAAAAAATTGAATTTTGCTTTTCTATTGTAGTGTCTCAAATATTATGTAACTTCTTGATACCTAAGTATTCACCCAAAAGTAAAATATGAAAGTCTCAGACTTTATTTCTAAAGAAGAAAGCGGAAATAGAGAGGTCAAAATTGATAAAGTTGAATTTAGCCTAATCCATGATGGCGTAAATGACAACCTTGGTATGTTATATATGCATGTTTATTACTTTATCAATAATTACGATGAAAAACCTATGTGTAGAACCTATAAATTTAGTCATCTCCATACCGAAGATTGGCTCTATTACATTCTCATAGGAGGTAATAAAAATATAGAAGCTAGAAAATGGCTTTTAGAACGTATGCGTACTCAGTATGGTATTTCATTCCTAAAAAAATTAAAATAAAAAAAAGCGATAGTTCGGTTAAAGGAACTATCGCTTTTCTATTTTCTAACGAAATTAGTCTACTTTCAATACAGACATGAACGCTTCTTGCGTTACTTCTACATTACCTAGCTGACGCATACGTTTTTTACCTTTTTTCTGCTTCTCTAGTAACTTACGTTTACGAGAAATATCACCACCATAACATTTTGCAATTACGTTTTTACGCAATGCCTTGATTGTTTCTCTGGCAATAATTTTAGTACCAATTGCTGCTTGAATTGGAATTTCGAATTGCTGACGAGTAATTACCTCTCTTAGCTTTTCACAAATTTTCTTTCCACGATCATAAGCTCCATCTCTATGTACAATAGCAGAGAATGCATCTACAGGATCGTTATTTAAAAGAATATCTAATTGTACTAATTTAGAAGCACGGAAACCAATTAATTCATAATCTAAAGATGCATATCCTCTTGAGATTGTTTTCAACTTATCGAAAAAGTCAAAAACAATTTCAGATAAAGGAATTTCAAAAATTAGCTCTACACGGTCAGTTGTTAAATACACTTGATTTTTCAACTCACCACGTTTCTCCATACATAAGTTCATAATCGGACCTACATATTCTGCTTTAGAGATAATATTGGCTTTAATATATGGTTCTTCAATATGATCTAACTTACTAGGGTCAGGCATATCCGAAGGTGCATTTACAACAACTTTAGTTTTTTCTGCATTATTTAAAAATGCATGGTACTGTACCGAAGGAGCTGTTGTAATTACCGTCATATTGAACTCACGTTCTAAACGTTCTTGAACAATCTCCAAGTGAAGCATTCCTAAGAATCCACAACGGAAACCAAAACCTAAGGCTACAGAAGTTTCTGGCTCCCACACTAAAGACGCATCATTTAACTGAAGCTTTTCTAGTGATGCTCTTAAATCTTCATATTCTGTAGTGTCAACTGGATAAATACCAGCAAATACCATTGGTTTTACATCTTCAAAACCTTGGATTGATTCAGCACAAGGGTTTTCAGTTAAAGTAATTGTATCACCAACTTTTACCTCTTTAGCTTCTTTAATACCAGATATAATGTAACCTACATTACCTGCTGATATAGATTTTCTAGCTTCCTGATCTAATTTTAATACACCAATTTCATCAGCTTTGTACTCTTTGCCCGCGTTGACAAATTTTACAAGGTCTCCCTTTTTTAATGTACCATTTAAAATACGGTAGTATACCTCAATTCCTCTAAATGAGTTATATACAGAATCAAAAATCAAGGCTTGAAGAGGTTCTTTTGGATCTCCTTTAGGTGCCGGTATTCTTTCTACAATTGCTTCTAGAATTTTATCTACACCTAAACCTGTTTTACCAGATGCTTCTACAATATCCTCACGTTCACAGCCAATCAAATCCATAATCTGATCTGCTACTACTTCTGGGTTTGCGTGCGGTAAATCAATTTTATTCATTACTGGAATAATTTCCAGGTCATGTTCCATGGCAAGGTACAAGTTAGAAATTGTCTGCGCCTCAATTCCCTGAGAAGCATCTACAATCAACAATGCTCCTTCACAGGCAGCAATTGATCTTGAAACTTCATAAGAAAAATCGACGTGACCAGGTGTATCAATTAAGTTCAATACATACTCCTGTCCATCTTGAATGTAATCCATTTGTACAGCGTGACTTTTAATAGTGATACCACGTTCACGCTCCAAATCCATATTATCTAACAACTGATTTTGCATATCTCGTTGAGAAACCGTTTGGGTAGATTCCAACAAACGATCCGCCAAGGTACTCTTACCGTGGTCGATGTGTGCAATAATCGAAAAGTTGCGTATATTTTCCATCTTGTCCATATTGACAAAGTTACTTGTATTTCTCTAACTCTCTATCTATCTGTATATATCTAACAAAACTATTAACGTTTTTATACAGGTAGACTCAAAAAATTTTCACAAAAATATGCGAAAAGATCAATACAACACGAATTCTTAAAGTTTTATTGGATAATAATTTCAAGAAAAATGAATAATAGCTCTATTTTTCTTGAAAAATGTTAACCAATATAATTACCTCTATTATTTTAAAGTATATTTACTACAGAATAAAATAAGTTATTAAATGAGCTTTATTGATAAACTTAAAAAACGTTGGAATGTTAAAAGTGGAGGGCAAGTAATTGTTATTCTACTTGTGTTTGCTATTACGGGCACCACGTTTATGTATACTGTAAAGCCATATGTTTATCCACTATTTGGTATCACCTCAGAGAGCTCAACATTTATCCGTATTCTAGCTTTCTTTTTTATTGGGCTACCTTGTTATCAAATACTGTTATTAATTTGGGGAACTGTTTTGGGCCAATTTAAATTTTTCTGGGCTTTTGAAAAGCGTATGTTTCGAAGAATGATTGGAAAAAAATAGTACTTGCCCCTCGTATTATCAATAGTTTATCCACTATTTAAACCATGAACACCTCACACTTAAAAGAAAGTTTACCTAAGGCTTACTATATTGAGCGAGTACATAAATGTTACAAAGCGATCCCATATTATTTTATACCTTATTTAATCATAATCACCTATTTTGTTTTAGATGACTTTAGAATATTTAATAATATAGCATTTACAGCATTTCGAATTCCTTCAATTTTACTTTGCTTTATTACTTTATTTTTACGTTTCACATTTCCTCTTGAGAGTAAATTAAAAAAATATTGGATCCCATTATACGGAGCCTGTATTAGTACTATAGTTTATAGTCTTTATGGTGTAACATACTTAGCTTTTGATCATGAATTATTTGTATCAGGTTTATATATTATAAGTGCAATTCAATTGTTACTTTTCCTTTACAGTATTCTTCCTATAGTTTCAGTATTATTATTATTAAATAGTGGCTTTTTAGTGTTTTTATTCGCTTTAGGGATAGGACATCATACTGATTTCACAAATCATCATTCTAGCTTTTTACCTCTGCCTAACTTTATCGCTATCAGTATTGCTACATCTTTGGTATTGTATATCAAGTATCGTAATACTTTTTTAAGTTTTCAGAATCTATACCTATTTAAAAAAGAACAGGAAAAAACACAAAATCTATATCAAATTACATTAGAGCAAAACAATAAATTGTCATTACAAAAAGAAAAAATTTCAGAACAGAATGACATCCTTTCAACACAATATTTAGATATAGAAAATTCGTTACAATATGCACAACGTATACAACGTACGTTACTTCCTCTATCTTTTTATAAAATAGCTAAAGTATCCGAATATTTTATTTTTAATGAACCCAAACACATTGTTAGTGGCGATTTTCATTGGTTTGGAAAAACAGACTCAGCACAAGTTATAGTTATAGGAGATTGTACAGGGCATGGAGTTCCTGGTGCTTTAATGAGTATGCTAGCAGTGTCTTTATTAGATAGACTGGTACAGGAGAATATATCTGACCCAACGTATATTATAGAAAAAATGCACTTGCGGCTTAACTCTCTTTTACAACAAAAAGAAACCAATAATGAAGATGGTATGGCACTGTCTATTCTTAGTATTCCACTAGATCCTGCTGCCACACATTTTACATTTGCAGGAGCTAAAAGCCCACTTACTATTGTTAAAAAGGATAAAGTATCTTTATATAAAGGAAGTCGTTATTATATCGGAGGGCAGTTTTCGCCCATAAACCACTGTATTAACCATAGTATCAAAATAGAAGATGATATGATGGCATATATGTATTCAGATGGTTTTGAAGATCAGTTTGGAGGAATTGATAATAAGAAATACAAACCAGCAAAGTTTAGATCTCTTTTACAAAATATTACAGACAACTCTGCTTTAATACAAAAACAGAGTCTTTCTTCAGAATTTCATCAATGGAAAAATACTCTACCCGATAACATTATGCAGGTAGATGATGTTTTGGTAGCTGGATTTCGTTTTACTACTGTATCTCAGTAACCTTTACAATATCATCAAGTCGTATTTGCAAACCATTTGATAGAATTGCATATTCTACTTTATCTATCACTTTAAGTGTTTTAATAGAAGCTTCTATTACTTTATCCTGATACGTAATTTGCAATACTGCTTTATGCATTGCCCATATCTCATATTGATCATACAAAGAACAAGCTACAGGCTTATAGCTTCCTTGTTTTCCATTTTCGTGCATTCTTCTTTTTTCTGATGGTCAATTATCTTCTTCTGACATTTAGCATATCCTAAATGTATTGCTTCGTGTAACACACTCAACTCTGCTGCTTCTGCAACAGTATGTATCGTTACCCCTATCCCTGTTACAAATGTTTTGTAAGACTTAAATAGTCCAGCAGCAAAATCTTTATCTAACTGCTCTATCAACTGTAAACCTGCAGCTTTTAACTCATTAATTTCTGCAGATGAAAGATCACGTGTAGGGTATGTTCCTTTAGAAAACATCTCAATCCACTTTTCTTCAACAGGTGGGTTCACTCCCGAAAGTTGATAACATAACTTTTGGTGTGAAACAACACTATGTCCAAAATTCCAAATGATGTTATTCTTAAAGCCATCAGGAATTGTATTCAATTCTTCTGTCGAATGTTCATCAATGAATTGAATAAACTGCTTGCGTAATTTACGGGAAGTGTTTAACATATTAGAAGAGGTAGTTATAAGTAATAATCAGTAGCCTAATTTACAAAATTATTATTGTCTAAAAAGTAATTAACAAAAAGATTTGCACAAAAAAAGCCTTGCAATATTTCTATATATTACAAGGCTAATACTCTAATAATAAAGTATTTACTAATTCTGAGGCATTGTACATGTTTCTAATATAATAATACGGTCCATATACACATTTATTTCCTCTTCAACATTATATTTTAATTTTTTATTGAATTGGATATTAACCAAACGGTCCAACTCTAATTGTAGGTCTGCTACCTTTTTCTTTAAAGATGTTCTACGCTCTAATTCTTCGATAATAGCACGTGAATGTGGCAAATCATTACCTTCAATAAATATTTTCAAGTCTTCTTGATCTTCAAAAGATAAGCCATCGTAAGCAACTTGTGCCAAGCGTAATCCTTCTACTAAATCAGCTGAATGACTATATTTTTCAAATTTTTCTTTTAAAACTTCTGTTAGAAAAGATGATGAGATATTCATAATAATTGATTGTTTATAAGCATTAATAATGAGAGGAATATTTTCATCCTCCTTAAAAATTAAACCTTTAATCACCTCATTATGTTTGATTTATTTATTTGTATTAACAATGTCTAGTATTTTTAATCTTTAGTTTCTATTAATTAAACTCATAAAATAGTCTGAATAGTATCTCAAGTGCTATTTTATTTACAAAATTGTCTTAAAAGTAAAAAAGAGCTCCGTAAAACAAAGCTCTTTTCCAACCCAAAAACTAACTATTTCTCATTGCTATAATCTTTATTGAATAATTGAATTATTCAATGTAATATCTTTATAAATCATTACTGTTTTCAACATTTAATGATTGTAATTTCTGTGTTATACTATATATACACCTACCCCACCTTTTACCCTACCTAAAAAGTAATAAAAAAATGTTAATGTGTATTTTTTTTAGATGAACTATAAGTCAATAGAAATTCAAGGAGTAAAAATGTTTAATTTCTTATCTTTATATTACATTTTGATACTTTTTTGAGTATTTATTGTTTAATTTGTAATCTAAATAAATAAGAAAAGAATAAATTGACTACAAATTGAGCAAAATAACACATACAGGTTTTCAGTCTCCTGCGGGTGATTATGAAGAAGATGATATTAGAATAGATCAATATCTTCTGAGAAACCCCTATGCTACGTTTGTAATGCGTATGCAAGGAGACGCCATGAAAAAAGTTGGCCTGTTTCATAACGATTTATTATTAGTTGACAAATCTTTACCCCCAAAGAACAATAGTATAGTAGTAGCATGGAGTAATAAACATGAATTTATTGTTAGACGGCTTCTAATCTCTGACACAGGTATGTACCTACTTTCCGAACAAGGACATATCATTGGCAAAAAAAACGATTTTACAATATGGGGGGTAGTAACATTTAGTATTAGACATCATCATTGGAAAAAATGAAAAGAGATATTTTAGGTAGAGAGCAAAAAAAATATGCTTTGGTAGATTGTAATAGCTTTTATGCTTCTTGTGAAAAAGTTTTCCGCCCTGATTTAGAAGGTAGACCTGTAGTGGTACTTTCTAACAATGATGGTTGTGTAGTTGCAGGAAGTAAGGAAGCTAAAAAGCTAGGCTTAACAATGGGAGTTCCTTTCTTTAAAATGAAATCGACTATCCAGAAACATCAAGTAGCTGTATTTTCTTCTAATTATGCCCTGTATGCTAGCCTGTCTAGAAGGGTAATGTCGTTGTTACGTAATTATGGTTCTTCTATAGAAGTCTATTCCATTGATGAAGCCTTTCTAGATGTATCTAAATCTGCTCAAACTACAGAGGTTGGGTATATTATACATAATACTATTCGGCAATCTACAGGCATTCCTGTTGCTGTAGGTATTGGTAGTACAAAGACATTAGCAAAATTAGCCAATCATGTTGCTAAGAAAAACGATGCCTTTGCTGGAGTATGTGAATTAAATAGTTATCAAGAAGGGCAGAAATATATAGCACATTTACCAATAGATGAACTTTGGGGTATTGGACGACAGCATACTAAGTCTTTGCAAGAGCATAATATTTACACTATTGGTAGTTTTATGACACTACCAGAAAGTTATATCAAAAAAAAATGGTATACTCCTGTTTGGCGTATCTATAAAGAATTACAAGGAGTACGTTGCCATACGTTTATTGATAATGCTCCAAAAAAGAAGGGAATTGGTACAGCAAGAACATTTGCCAAGCCAGTAAATACTTGGTGTAAATTAAAAGAGATTGTAAGTGGTTTTATCGCTACAGTGGCATTAAAACTACGTAATCAAAATAGTTGTACACAACGGTTGTCTGTATTTGTTACAACTGACAAATATAGAGAGCAAAACCCTTACTTTGGTAGTAAAAGTATTTGCTTACCAATGCCTACAGATGATACATCTACTTTAATAAAAGCTGTATTACCTCTTTTAAAAGCTATTTTTCACGAAAAACATAATTATAGAAAAGCAGGAGTTTATATTACAGATATTAAACCTAATACAAGTAGACAATTAGCTATCGGTACCTCTTGCTCTGCCGAAGAACTGGAGAAACAAAGTACATTATCTGCTACAATTGATAAGATTAATCAGAAATTAGGAAAGAACACATTAGTGTTTGCCACGCAACGGCTTTCTGCAAAACATCCTTTTGATATGAAACAAGCCAATAAGTCACAACGATTTACCACAAGCTTAGATGAAGTGGCTTGTGTTAGTTAAATAGAAAGTATCACCTATAAAAAGTCTTCTAAGAATACCTTATCCTAGAAGACTTTGTTTCTTTTGTAAAAAGGAAAGTAGTGTAACTATTTTGCAGAGCAAATAATTATATCTCCACTAGTGTTGTAATAAGATACATGTACTTTAACGTCTCCGTTTACAGTAAAATTTAAATTGGTAATTTGACTTGTTTTTACAACATCGTCTAAAGATGCCGAACGTATACCTGTTTTAAACATTGCAAACAGGTTTGTATTTGTAGTGTTATATAGATAAACTGATTTACCTTCTTTATACACACCAATATAATCATCTAAAAGGTTTATCGCTTCTGTATTTTCATAAACCAATCCTTTTTTAGACATTAATTCTGAATTGGTTAATTTATCTACATCAACAGCAAAAATATTAGAAGAGATAACAAGCCCAAGTAGCACAACAATCATTTTTTTCATTTCTCTTACTTATTAAGTGATTAATAATCAGAAATAACGAAAGTTATAAAAAAGGTATTGATACTATATGATTTATAAGTATCAGATTACGATGTTTAAGGTTATACAAAATAATATTTTGTTAAAATGAAGCCTCAAAACATCTCATACAGTGTTAATAAGGGCTGTTTCTAGAAAAAAACAACAATTATCTAATTTATTAAGAATAATTCCTTTGTAATTAATAGGATTTTCATCACATTTGTAATGTACTTTTCTAAGAAGTGGTTAATAGGTATTAATCTTTCCTCTTTTTTGGAACAAAAACAAGAGCTTTACAGTTAGATAAGTACGATTGACAAAGTCATAAAAAGTACTCTTAATTTATTAAGAGGAATATTTATAAAGAACTCATTTTTAATTGGTTTTAGTTTTTAGCTAAGTTGTTAAAGGTCCTGCTCTATGAGCACGACCTTTTTCTTTTTTATACCAATTTTTATTTTATTCTTCTAAGAAAGTCCCTTAGTTAAATAAAGAATAATCAAATCATGATCTACTTGAATTTCACGTGCAAGCATTGCCTGTACACCAAGCATTACAGTACCGGAGAATATCATTTTATTCTGATCCCCATTAAATAACTTCATATAAGCATCTCTCACATAAAGCATAAAAGGATTTGCCCCTCTCCCTTTAGATTCTAAAAATTGAACAATGGTGGAGTTTTCATAGTAAAAATCTATTTCGTACCTATAAAATGCCTCTATATTCTGTTCTATTAATTTATATTGGTTAGCCTTACGCTCTCCTAAAAATTTGACTATCGCATCTACCAAACCATATTCTCCATCAAAACGAGTATAAAAAACTTTAGTAGTAGTACCGCAATGTGTTGCTAATTTACGCAAAGACCATTCTCCCCCATCAGTTATAAACTGAATGGACATCTCTACCATAGCCTCTTTAGTTGGAGCAGCATTTTTACGTGTCTTATTCATAATTAAATTGAAGTATATTAGTAATTACTGTATGTTCTTTAATTTCTCTTGAAAAAGCACTCAAAAGAAACATTGTTTCAAATACGTGTTAATTTTATAAAAAAACAAGAATATTACTCATCCAAATGAAGATTAAAAATCTTTTAAGATGTATTTAATAATGTTGAAAAACTAAAAATTGGAAACTTAAAAGTAAAGCTCTTACTTTATTTAAAATTAGAAGAAATGACAGCAAAAGAGATTTATCAAGAGATTCATAAACAATTACTACCAATTTATGATGATAACGAAGCAAGTAGTATTGCCTATTTATGGTTAGAAGAACGGTTGGGAGCAAAAAAAATCAATGTAATGCTTGATAAACATGCTATTGATTTTGATATAAAAATACTTGAGAATGATTTAGAGCGACTAAAAAAACACGAACCCATTCAATATATTATTGGATACGGAGATTTTTATGGTCACAAATTTTTCTTAAATAAAGATACACTTATACCACGTTCGGAAACAGAAGAATTGGTTTTTACTATTTTACAAAGACATAAAGAAGGTGTATTACTTGATATTGGTACAGGTTCTGGCTGTATTCCTATAAGTTTAGCATTGGAAAGCAACCTTACAACAATGGCTATAGACATTAATAAAGATGCTTTAAAGGCTGCAAGTAAGAACGCTGAACTCTTAAAAGCCAATACAACATTCTCTAGGGTTGATATTTTAACAGATGACTTAGAGAGTTTCCCAATGTTAGATATAATTGTGAGTAACCCTCCTTATGTGATGAATAAGGAAAAAGCACTTATGGATAAAAATGTATTAGAATTTGAGCCCGATAGGGCTTTATATGTAGAAGATGATGCACCTCTAATTTTCTATCAAAGGATTGCTTCTATAGCTGCAAAAAAACTTAATAAAGGAGGTTGGCTGTATTTTGAAATCAATGAACAATTTGGGAAAGAAACAGAAAAATTAATGCTTGATGAAGGCTTTATAAATACTCGGATTATAAAAGATTTTCAGGGAAAAGATAGAATGCTTGAAGGTCAACTTCAATAATATCAACATAAAAAAACTTCTAAGTACTATTTATACTTAGAAGTTTTTTTTATAAAATAGTGATGATTTACACTACTTAAATTTTAATTACTCTAACCGCTAATAGCACATCTAAACAAAGTAAGAACAATGCTACCATTAAAAAATAGTAATATTTATTAGCAGACACATCTGCCATTTTTGAGCCTTTTAACTCTCCTTCAATCTCACTAATTGATGTTATCAGGCGGTTAATATCATTTTGCTTATCACTAATTTCATAATAATCTCCTCCTGTTTCATTAGCTAATTCAATAAGTGAAGAAGGATTAAGCTTAGTTACAATATCATTTCCTGTTTTATCACGTTTAAAACGGTAGCCAGCAGGAATTTTACTTCCTTCTTCTGTACCAATACCCATAGTAAATAAACGAACACCTTGAGACTTAATCTCACTTATTGCATGGTCTGTATCGTCTCCAAAATCTTCTCCATCACTTACTAAAATAATAACTTTAGAAGCCTGCTTTGCTGTTGGCACACCTTCTTCTGCATCTTCTAATTTTTTAATAGCCATTTCTAAAGGAGGACCAAAGTCTGTACCCGAATTAGATATTAAAGAAGTACTCATTGTTTCTATAAACATATTAAGTGCGTTGCCATCATAAGTTAAAGGGCACTGAAGAAAAGCATCACTAGTAAACACTATTAAACCAATTCTATCAGAATTAAAAGATTTAACAAGTTGCTTTAACTCAAATTTGAGTTTTGCTAAACGAGAAGGCTTTACATCTGTCGCATCCATAGATTTGGATAAATCGACACAAATGTAGATATCTTTACTAACAGCTTTTACTTCTTTTTTCATTTCTCCAAACGAAGGTCCAAGGAGTGCAAAAATCATTAAAGCAAAATATACCGTTCTAAGGATTAATTTATATAGCGTGGCTCCACCTTTTGCTCTAAAAGACTTTCTAGCACGTATTATTCTCCAAAGATATAATCCATATAGTACAATAAATGCTGCAATTAGAGCTAACTCCATTCCACCAAGTTCTCTTGCAAATGTCATGTTATTTATAAATATATATATCGTTATCTATCTAAATCAACTGCTAATTTAAAAGATTTATTCATGCAATAGAATAGTAAAAATAAAATTACACTTTTTAACCATTGAATATCAAGTCAATGCATATATGCTAAATTTAATTAACACTTTTTTATTGAATTCAATTTGGATTAATGGAATATCACCCCTTATATTTGCATCGCATTAAACGAAAAGGATGTCAGTAATGATAAACTTTTATGTGCAAGGAGAGTTGCCAGAGTGGTTAATGGAGCAGTTTGCTAAACTGTCATCGGGTAACCGATGCATGAGTTCGAATCTCATACTCTCCGCTAAAGTTCGGGATGTAGCATAGTCCGGTTAATGTACCTGGTTTGGGACCAGGGGATCGCAGGTTCGAATCCTGCCATCCCGACAAAAATTAAGCGATCTTCTTATGAAGATCGCTTTTTTTATATCTATAATTTAATACTTTTGAGTAAATCAGAGTAATCCGTTAAATAACTTAATCATCCCTTTTGATTAAACAGTGCTTAACATCGGAAATAAATCTTTATATCCATTGAAACACTCTTAACTAAGAAATACTATGTTTAAGACCAAGGAAGCAAAATTACTAGGCTATTCTATTCTAGTAATGTTTATCCCATTCATTTTATCAATTGTAACACATGAAACTCAGAATGCTTGGTGTGTACATTTTTTTAATGAAAACCATACCGCATTTTTCGATCAGTTTTTTAAATACGCTACTAATCTAGGTGATGGCCTTATTTTAATACCTTTCTTATTCTTATTACTCTATGTAAAAAAAGAATACTGGTCAGTATTAGTAATGGCATCGGCAATACATGGTATAATTGTTTATTTAGTAAAAGAGCAACTACTTAAAGGGAGTCAATTTGCATTAAGACCAGCCGGCTTACACGGTGCTGATGCCTTTAACCAGATACTTGACGTGCATTTACATACTATTGATACCTTTCCCTCTGGACACACTACGACAGGATTTGTTATTACAGGTATGTTAATTGTTCTTTTTCCGAATTGGAAAGGAGTGTTATCTGGAATGATTTTCGGCTTTATTGTAGCAATATCTAGAATGTATTTAGGGCAACACTTTTTAGTTGATGTATCTGCAGGTGCAATTGTAGGTTTAGCAACTGTACTGGTATCGTGGGTAATTGCTTACAAGAAAAATTGGTTGAGGTTAAAACCTTGGGAGAAGGTAACTCAGTAAAGAATAAGAGGTAACTAATTAAAAAGTTATCTCTTATTTTTTTACCCTTACATTTAATGATGCAATAATATCTCCATCATAAAAGACATGAATATTATAATATCCTTTTACTGATATTTTTGATGTAATATGGACAATATTTGCATCTAAATTAACTATATCTGATTTTAAATAATTTAGTTCTTTGCCCCATTTTAATACTATTTCTTTTGGGTTTACATCCTCACTTACTTTCATTGTAATTGTAAAAAACTCGTTTTTTTTCAATTGAAAATTAATAGTAAGTGGAGAATCTATAAAAATTTGATTTCTAAAAGCAAAGCTATAATGTAAAGGTAAACCTATAAAATCATCAAAAGAGATAAAATTCTCCAAAAGTTGCCATTGACTTTTTAATGGGAAATGTGTTAAAATAAAGTTAGATGGCGGTGTCAAAAAATACCCTTCATTAAATTCAAAATTAAAAGTATACTCTGTACCTTTAAAGTACCCACTTGCCCATGTAGGATCACATAAATACCATTTTCCATCAAGTTGTACAGCATTCCAAGAATGATTAGGTATACTTCCAACATTTAAATCTACTGATAGAGCATTACGACCATAACCATCAACTATTTCACATTTAATTCCAGAAATAGAGCATAGTTTTTTTAAAAGATAAGCATACCCAGTACATACTGTTTTTTTATCTTCTAATAACGTTTTAAATACTTTTTCACTGAAGTTATTATTCCACTCTGTTAAAGATTCTTCATTTTTAAATAACTTCCTTCTATTATTCTGATTCTTGATATTTGCACTTCTATCTGCTGTAATATTTGTACAAACCCAATAAAAAATAGATCGAAACTTTTCAAAATCAGTTGATAAATCTTTCGTTAAACTATTAGAAAAGGTATATAAATTATACAAATCAGCACCTTTATAAGATAAGGCAATACTATCAGCTTTAGAAAAGTCTAAAAAATCATTATTTGAAACCTGAGCATGAGATGAAAGGGTAACGAATAAAAATACAATGAAAAATCTCATTAAAAAATACCTTTTATTCTTTGCCAAAACGTTTTCTTATTAGAAGTATAAATTTCATGAACTTGAACATTCCCTAACCAATCTTGACTCTGATCCATCATTAATTCAATTTCTTTAACTTCAGTATTCTTTACTTTAAATGTTAAGTTCTCGTAGCCAATAAACATAAATTCTATTTCTGAACCAATTGGAACATTTTCTAACTTAAATTTACCATCTAAATTAGTTATTGTGCTAATTGAAGTTCCTTTAATGAAAACATTAACCCCAGGAAGTACATCAAAATATTCCTCTTTATCTTTCACTACACCAACAACTGTTATTCTCCGTTGTGTATCATCTTGAGTTTCACCCTCCACTCTTTTACCTATGTGATTTAAAGAAGAAATTGAAACATTAGTCTTTAATTCTTGAGATTTAGCATCAGTAAAAGGTAAAACTGATAAAAAAGTTATAGCAGCTAAACTAGAAAACCATGTTCTCTTTTCCTTCACAATAGTTAAATCTTTAGAAGAAAATTGATATTCTTTTAATTGTTTAGGTTGAAAACGTCCGCAAATAACACTTCGAGTATTATTAAAATAGTTGATAATTTCCTTATCCGACTTATCCTTAAAATTGATTACTTCTTTCTGACAATGTAGACAAAAACCTCCATTTCTTGTAGGTTTAAAATCTTTAGTATCTGCATTACAACGTTGATCAATAGTTAGTTTTATTCCTGTTTTCATGATACATTTTAGTAATTATAAGATCTAAAAGCAAGTAATAGAATAAAACCATAACTTTCAATAAACTTCACCTTTTTTAAACAGGCCATTCTATTATCCATTATACGCTCGGAGACCTCTTGCTAAAGAGGTTAAAGGTTTTCTAATACTATACCCATACCTCTAAAATCAGTTTTCTGTAATGAATCAATCACATAATTGTACATAAATACGGCCATTTCACT
Source organism: Flammeovirga kamogawensis (assembly GCF_018736065.1). Lineage (GTDB taxonomy): Bacteria > Bacteroidota > Bacteroidia > Cytophagales > Flammeovirgaceae > Flammeovirga > Flammeovirga kamogawensis. The sequence continues at coordinate 4,031,101 of NZ_CP076128.1, read as the reverse complement.
ATCAAAACCCAAAACAAAATTTCCTTATGTTCTTCTATAAAAAGAACTAATAAAAATAGATGAAAAAATGAGTTCTTTAGCCAAAAAATCATAAGCATTTATATAAAAAATCACACTCGATATCTATGTTATTGTATTGTAAATACTTGAGCTATACAATCACTTCTATTTACTATCAATAGTATCTAGATACCCTGAACTTCGTATAAAAAAACATCAATTAACGATCAGTTATACCATTAAATTCTTTTCCAGTTACTCTCATTTAAAAGAGTGGCTTACTAAGCAAAAGTAAAAACTTACGGCTTTACCTTACTATATTTAAAGAGGCTTTTTTTAAAACCTGATTATTTCATTTCAGAAATAGCTTAATCAAAATCATTTCAGTAACTTATAAATAGCCATACCATTAGCTATGTTTACTTTAAAACACCTGAAAATGAAACACCAACTTATTAATAACGAAGAAAAGAAACGTTATGAATATATGATTGATGGACATTATGCTTTCATTGATTATATCATCGCTAGAGGAAATATATATTTAACACACACCGAAGTACCTCGTATTTTTGCCGGCCAAGGAATAGGCAAAGAATTAGTATTGGATGTTCTTACAAATATCAAAGAAAAAACTGAATACGATCTCGTTCCTTTATGTCCTTTTGTTGCTGCTTATATAAAGAAAAATCCTGAATGGAAAGAAATTGTATCTGATACAGTGAATATTGAATAAAAAAAACCTCTAGAACATTTAAGTTCTAGAGGTTTTTTTTTGAGTTATTAAACAATAAATATGTAAAACTTGATGTTCTCTATTATTTTGTAGGAACCATTTTATTATCAATTGCACGCTCGGAGAACTCTTGCATAATACCTTTTGCTAATTCCGTTAATGATTTCTCTTCAGGTAGTCCTGTCCCTTTAACATCTTTTTTCTGCAATGGATCAGTAATATAATTGTACATAAACACAACCTTTTCACCATCAAAACCCAAAACATAATCTCCTTGAGTTACTTGAAATATATTTGGTGCTAAAAAGTTTACAGCATAATGAAGGGAGGTTGAATCCATTACATCAGTTCCAAAAGAAACATAATCCTCTGTACAACCTACATAATCAACAATTGTTGGAAAAATATCTAGTTGTTGAGTAACCGTAGAATCTATACCAACTAAAGTCGAATCTGAAGGTGCATAATAGATAATTGGTACTTTAAAAAGGCCTAAACTTGTTTTATATTCTGGATAATACACTTGATTAGTATGATCTGCAGTAATCACAAAAATTGTATTTTTAAACCAAGGCATCTTAGAAGCTGTTTCAAAAAACCTTCCTAAGGCATAATCAGTATATTGAGTCCCTCTATTTAAGGGTAGAGGTCCTCCTTTAAATTTATCCTCATATTCCTCTGGTATTTTAAAAGGATGATGAGATGATAATGTAAAAATACTTGATAAGAAAGGCTCTTCGAAAGTGTTCATTGTATTTGCAAAATATTGCATAAATGGCTCATCCCAGATTCCCCAAGTACCATCAAAATCATCATCGTTGGCATATTCTGTCATGCCATAATAATCATTGTAACCGGCTAAATTCATAAAGGCATCAAAGCCCATAGAACCATTTGGAGCTCCATGAAAAAATGCCGTGTAATATCCTTCTTTACCTAAAACAGATGCAATACTATTTATATCATTCGTTGCATAATGCGACAATACATAAGGAGAATAAAATGAAGGTAAACTAGCAACAACTGAAGGTAAAGCATCGATTGATTTTCTACCATTAGCAAAAGCATTTACGTAAGCTCTACTTTTTGATATTAGTGAATCTGTAAAAGGTGTATAACTTTTATAATCAGGATCAATCGGATTCTTGTTTAAAGCACCTACATACTCTCTTCCAAAACTTTCTATCACAATAGTAACTACATTCATTTTCTTTTTACCTGAACGTGGTTTTGCTTTATGGTAAGCAGAAAACACTTCCGTAAGTTCTTCTTGTGTAAAGAAATTTCTACGTTTTGCACCCTTTTTATTAATGGTACGCAACATAGTGAATGGAGTATTTAATACGATAGACATTTCTAAAGGCTGATCAACATATTCGCCTGCATTATTTAATGAAATTGGTCGAGTTGTTCCATCAAACCCACCTCTTGCTGCACCAAACAATAAACCTGCGTATACCAATAAAATACAGAAATGCTGAAATATATACGCTAATTTATTATAAACAGGACGCTTAAGTTTCGGTTCTATTATTCTATATGCATAAACAAACAAAAACATTAATACAATCCATAAAATAGTCATGTACCAATAGTCTACAAATAAGAAACGGAAGAATAAAATAAAACCATTGTCTTCGTTAGCAAACTCCTGAAATATTGAAGAAGTTGTTCTTTTAGATGTGAATTGAAAAAAGATAGTATCAGCAAAATTCATAGCTAATGTTATCCCATTAACGATATACACAAACCACTTAATTACATTTTGATACCCTTTATTATACCTAAAAGGGAAAGGTAAAATACTTAATAATATAAATACTGAATTGGTATATATAACCGCCGGTAAATCAAACTTCATTCCTCCTAAAAGCAATCTAGTTAAGTTGACATCATCAAAATAAGATTGATTAACAAGGTAAAATACTACGCGAGCTATGCTATATAACAACATGATTAAGAAGAATCTATATAGCGTTGCGGTTACGATAGATGTTTTAATACTACGACGGTTCATATCAACTTTAATAAAAACATATGATTTAATCTAACAAAGGTAATTGACAATTAGTTAGTGATTACATTGATATACAAAGAATTCTTGTTAATCATAACAAAAACTCACTGTGTATTTCTATTTTTGTAACTGCATAAAAGCAAAGACTCATATTAAAGAGGTTCATGGAAGATTCACAACATATTCGTCAAATCGAACTAAAAGATTTGATTAAAGCATACAAAGACGATAGCAATACCGCATTAATAATTAATAAATTAAAAAAAGATGATGCCGCTGCTATATATACCAAAGGTTTATCTGGTAGTTTAGATGCTATTATAGCTGCTACAACATATACTCATACAAAAGGGTGTCATGTTTTTGTTATGCACGATGCTGAAGAAGCCATATATTTTAGTAATGATTTACAGAACCTTCTTCCAAAAGAGGATATTCTTTACTTTCCATCTTCTTATAAAAAACCTTTTGAACTCACATCTGTAGAAAATGCAAATGTGCTACAAAGAGCAGAGACATTAAGTGCTCTGAATGAAAAAAAAAATAAAGGGGCTATTTTAGTTACTCATGCAGCTGCACTTACAGAAAAGGTAATTAATAAAAAGTCTTTAGTAGAGAATACCTATGTAGCAAGAGTTGGAGAAGATGTAGACCAATCTTTTATTAGAGAATTACTTATTGAATATGGTTTTGAACCTACTGACTTTGTTTATGAAGCTGGGCAATTTGCTATAAGAGGTGGTATTATAGACATTTACTCTTATGCCAATGAATTACCATTTAGAATCGAGTTGTTTGGAGATGAAATTGAAAGTATCAGAACTTTTGATCCTATCACTCAATTATCCCAAGATGAGAAAGAGCACGCTCCTATTGTTCCCAATGTACACAATAAATTATTACAAGAAGTTAGAGAATCACTTTTGGAGTTTTTACCTGAAACAACAATGTGGATCAAAGACTATGAATTATTAGTTGATACAATTGATAAATACTTTGAACGTGCAGTAGAAACTTTTGATGAAATTCTAAAAGTTAGTGGTGGAACACATATAATTAATAAACCTGAAGAAATTTTTGAAACAAAAAAAGGTTTTACAAAGCTTCTTGGTAAATCTCACCGTATTCTTTTTGGCAATAGAAAAGGGCTTCGAACTGCCGAAACCATTACTTTTGATACACAACCTCAACCTTCTTTTAATAAGAACTTCCATATGCTGGGCGAAGCACTGGAAAAACAACAATTAGAAGGTACTAGAAATATTATTGTTTCTGATCTGCCAAAACAGCTAGAACGTCTGCAAACTATTTTTGAAGAAATAAAACCAAATCTGTTCGTTCAGGAATTGAACTTGAGTTTAAGGGGTGGTTTTATTGATAGACAGATGAACATTGCTTGTTTTACTGATCATGAAATCTTTGAACGTTTCCATTCTCCAAAAGGGAAAAAGAAATATTCTAAAAATAAATCACTTACACTTAAAGAACTCCGAGAATTAAAAGCCGGAGATTTTGTTGCTCACATGGACCATGGTATTGGTAGATTTGCCGGCATGGAAAAAATGGAAATCAACGGAAAAGAACAAGAAAGTATCCGATTAATTTATCGTGACAACGATTTACTTTATCTCAGTTTACATTCACTCCATAAAATTTCTAAATATTCGGGGCAAGAAGGCAGGCAACCAACTGTAAGTAAATTAGGATCTCCTGAATGGGAAAACAAAAAGAAAAAAGCAAGAAAAAGGGTAAAAGACATTGCAACAGAATTAATACAACTGTATGCAAAACGAAGAGACTCAAAAGGCTATCAATTTGATAAAGATGGCTATTTACAAGCTGAGTTAGAATCTTCTTTTATATATGAAGATACTCCCGACCAAGCAAGAGCAACACAAGAAGTTAAAGAAGATATGGAAAAACCATATCCAATGGACAGACTTGTATGTGGAGATGTAGGTTTTGGTAAAACAGAAGTAGCAATAAGAGCTGCATTTAAAGCTGTTTGTGATAGTAAGCAAGTAGCAATACTTGTACCTACCACTATACTTGCCATGCAGCATTACAAAACTTTTTTGGCTAGAATGGCAGAATTACCTTGTAATATTGACTACATCAACCGTTTTAGAACAACAAAGCAAATTAAAGAAACACTCAAAAAAGTAAAAGAAGGTAAAGTTGACATACTTATAGGTACGCATAGAATTACGAGTAAAGATGTTGAGTTTAAAGATTTAGGCTTGATGATTATTGATGAGGAACAAAAGTTTGGTGTAAAAACAAAAGAAAAGCTCAAAGAAATGCGCGTTAATGTTGATGCACTAACATTAACAGCAACACCAATTCCTAGAACGCTTCATTTTTCTTTACTAGGTGCTCGCGATTTATCTGTTATTGAAACTCCTCCTCCAAATAGGCAACCTGTAACAACAAGGATATCAACTTTAAATGATGAAATAATTCGTGATGCTATACATAATGAGTTACTTCGTGGTGGCCAAGCATTCTTTGTTCATAATAGAGTAGCAGATATAGAGCATTTTGCCAATAAGATTATGCAATTAGTACCCGATGCAAAAGTTACTTATGCACATGGGCAAATGGATGGGCCTCAATTAGAAAAAATCATGCTCCGTTTTATTCAAGGAGAATACGATGTATTAATTTCTACAAATATTATTGAGTCTGGCTTAGATATCCCAAATGCAAATACAATTATTGTAAATCAAGCACATATGTTTGGTTTATCAGATTTACACCAAATGAGAGGCCGAGTGGGTAGATCAAATAAAAAAGCTTATTGTTATTTGCTAACCCCTCCTACCATTGGACTTTCATCAGACGCTAGAAAACGTTTATCAACATTAGAAGAATTTTCTGATTTAGGTGATGGGTTTAAAGTAGCCATGCGAGACCTTGATATTCGTGGTGCAGGTGATTTATTAGGTGGTGAGCAATCTGGGTTTATAAATGACTTAGGTTTTGATACATTCAATCAGATACTAGAAGAAACTGTTCAAGAAATTAAGCAAACACAATTTGCAGACCTCTTTAAAACAGAACTAGAAGCCCAATCTATTAAAGTAAATACTGTTATTGAAACAGACTTTGAAATTTTAATTCCTGATAGTTATGTATCCAATATTTCTGAACGTCTTAATTTATACATGAAAGCAGATAAGTTAAAAGACGAGAAAGAAATGGAAAAATTCACCAAACATCTACAAGATAGATTTGGTCCAATCCCTCAACCAGTAAAAGATTTATTGATTACTGTAAAAATGCGTTGGGTGGCTCAAAAACTTGGAATGGAGAAGCTTATTCTTAAAAATGAATGTTTAAAAGCCTATTTATTAGAACATACACATGCAGAATATTATCAGTCTGATGAATTTGGTAAAATATTAATGTATGTACAGACTCACCCTAAAATTTGCCAGATTAAAGAGACTAAAAAGCGATTAATCCTTAATATTGAAGAGATTACAGACATTAATAAAGGGTTAGAACTTCTGCATCTATTAAACAAATAATCACTTTATTTTTAAAAATATTCACAACTCAGCTTTTTAGGTACAATTATTGAATTATGGATTTCGGTAACGTTTCACTATTTGTTTGTGAAACACTTTTTAAGCAATTAAGATGCATTCAATTGAGTGCATAAGAAAAATAGAGATCTATAATATCATGAGCAAAAGGAATCTACTTAAATTGGCTTCCGCACTGCTAGCAGCATTAGTAGTAACTGGATGTGCTAAGTCTTCTAAGCCAACAGCAGAAAATCCGGGAGGATATGATACCGCAACAGGTTTAGAATATAATGGAAAAGACGATAATTCATTCGCTGTAAGAGAGTATAATGGAATGCCAGAAGTTCCAAATATGCGTTACATTGAAGGTGGTCGTTTTGTATTAGGTTCTTACGAGGAAGATTTAATGAAATCTCGTGATAACTTAGAACGTACTGTATCTGTAGCATCTTTTTGGATGGATGAAACAGAAGTATCAAATATTAACTGGTTAGTATACTTACACTATGTTAGTACAGATTCTTCAGTATCAGGAATCTCTTATGATGAAGCATTACCAGATACAACTGTTTGGGCTGAGCAATTAGCATTTAATGATCAATATGTAGATCATTACTTACGTTACCCTGGTTTCCGTCAACACCCTGTTGTTGGTGTAACTTGGACGCAAGCACAAAACTATTGCGCATGGCGTACATCTGTAGTTAATAAAAACCTAGCAATTAACGATGGTACAGATGAAGAAGCTGAAGCAGCTGAAAATGGAGAACCAATTCCATTAGAATCAGGTGTAGTTCTTCCTTCATTCCGTTTACCTACAGAAGCAGAATGGGATTATGCAGCTCAAGCTCTTATCGGCTTACAAGATATTGATGAAAATTATTCAGAACGTCGTATTTATCCTTGGTCTGGTCATTCAGTAAGAAACCCTTACGGTGATCACATGGGTGACATGATGGCTAACTTCAAACGTGGACGTGGTGATTACGCTGGTATCGGTGGTAAACTGAACGATGGCGCAATGGTTACATCAAGCGTTTATGATAACCCTCCAAACGATTTCGGTTTATATAATATGGCTGGTAACGTTTCTGAATGGGTAGAAGATATTTACCGTCCACTTTCTTATGCAGATATGGATGATTTAAACCCAGTTCGTAAAAATGACTACTTAGATGGTCCTGAACAAGGTTACAATTACCAATCTTACGGTTATGTTCGTCAATATGAATCATTCATCTCGAACTCTATCCGTGTATATAAAGGTGGTTCATGGAAAGACGTTGCTTACTGGATGGCAGCAGGTACTCGTCGTTTCTTAGATCAAGATTCTGCAACTGCAACTATTGGTTTCCGTTGTGCAATGATCAACCCAGGCGAAAATTAAAATTTACGCTTTTAAGCTAAGATATTAAGATAAAAAAAACCTTCAATTTCATTACGATGATAATTGAAGGTTTTTTTTATGTCGTTATAGATTAGATCAATACATAAAATAATCAATCATTTATACCATATAGATAGGGTTTAAATTGATAAAAAAGTTATTTTCGCAATAATATTAATGACCCTTTGCATAGTAAAATACAATGGTGAACATAACAAATAAAATTGCTCAAGCACTGAGCATATCAGAAGCGCAGGTTAAAGATACTTTAGCATTATTAGATGATGGAGCAACAGTGCCTTTCATCTCAAGATATAGAAAAGAAGTTACCGGTAGTTTGGATGAGGTCCAAGTTGCTGATATCAGAGATAAAGCTTTACAGTTAAGGGAACTCGATAAAAGACGTGAAAGCATCTTAAAAAGTATCGATGACCAAGGTAAACTTACTGATGAATTAAAAAGTAAGATCAACAAAGCAGAAACAATGTCTGCTTTAGAAGATATTTACCTTCCTTACAAGCCAAAACGTAAAACAAAAGCAAGTATTGCTAGAGAAAGAGGGTTAGAACCTTTGGCAGATTTATTATTATCGCCAGATCTTTCTACTGATATTGAAACAGAGGCTGCTAAATTTATAGATCTTGAAAAAGATGTAGAAGATACAGCAAAAGCATTAGCAGGAGCTCGAGATATAATAGCTGAACGTCTTAATGAAGACCAAGAGACTCGTCAAGAAATTCGTGACCTTTTCATGAAAAAAGGATCATTTAAAGCTAAAGTTATTCCAGGTAAAGAAACTGAAGGAGCAAAATACAAAGATTACTTTGATTGGACTGAAGCTGTTGGAAAAGCACCTTCACATAGAGTTTTAGCAATGAGAAGAGCTGAAAAAGAAATGATTATTTCTTTAGACTGCTCTCCTGAAGAAGAAGATGCATTATATTTATTAGAAGATATACATGTAGATCGAAGAACTCCTAGTGCAGATCAAATTCAATTGGCTGTAAAAGATGCTTATAAGCGTCTTCTAAAACCATCAATGGAAACAGAATCTCGCCTAATGTCTAAAAAAGCAGCAGATGAAGAAGCTATTAGTGTATTTGCTGAAAATTTAAGACAACTCTTATTATCTGCTCCATTAGGTCAAAAAAGTGTATTAGCACTAGATCCAGGGTTTAGAACTGGTTGTAAATTAGTTTGTCTTGATCGCCAAGGTAAGTTATTAGAAAATACAACAATTTACCCAAATGAACCACAACGTAAAACAGCAGAATCTGGGGCAACAGTAAAATACTTATGTGAAAAACATAATATAGAAGCTATTGCTATTGGTAATGGTACAGCTAGTAGAGAAACAGAGTCGTTTGTAAGAAACTTAGGTTTATCAAATGTTCAAATTGTTGTTGTGAACGAAAGTGGTGCGTCAATATATTCTGCTTCTGAAACAGCTAGAAATGAGTTCCCTGATCACGATCTTACGGTAAGAGGTTCTGTTTCTATCGGTAGAAGATTAATGGATCCATTGGCTGAACTTGTAAAAATTGATCCAAAATCAATTGGAGTAGGCCAATACCAACACGATGTAGACCAAAGTGCTTTAAAAGCAAGTTTGGATGATGTAGTAATGAGTTGTGTAAATGCTGTGGGTGTAGAAGTAAATACTGCAAGTAAAGAACTTTTATCGTATGTATCTGGCTTAGGACCAAGTATTGCACAAAACATTGTCGACTTCAGAAATGAAAATGGTGCATTTACTAGTAGAACTCAATTAAAAAAAGTACCTCGTTTAGGGCCAAAAGCCTATGAGCAATGTGCTGGCTTTTTGAGAATCCGTGATGCTAAAAACCCATTAGATACAAGTGCTGTACACCCAGAAAGTTATGCTATAGTAAAACAAATGGCTGATGATTTAGGTGTAACAATTAAAGATTTAATGGCCAAAGAGGACCTACACAAACAAATCAAGTTAGATAATTATGTAACTGATAGTGTAGGTATCCCAACGCTAACAGATATTTTAAAAGAATTAGCAAAACCAGGAAGAGACCCTCGTGAACAATTTGAGGCCTTTCAATTTGCTGATGGAGTAGAAAAAATGTCTGATTTAACAATCGGAATGAAACTACCTGGTATTGTTACAAACATTACTAATTTTGGTGCTTTTGTTGACATTGGCGTCCATCAAGATGGTCTTGTACACTTAAGTCAAATGGCTGATCGTTATATTTCAGATCCTAACGAAGTAGTTAAAGTACATCAAAAAGTACAAGTAGTAGTTACAGATGTTGACATCTCTAGAAACCGAATTGCTCTTTCTATGAAAGGTTTAAATGGTGATGGAGGAACAAGAACACCTTCACCGAAAAAAGCTGCTAATAGAAAACCACAAGGAGCTCCATCTCAAAGAAGAGAAAAAGAAGAAAACACAGAAAACATGTCAATGCAAGATAAATTGGCTATGTTGAAAAATCGTTTTAAATAGACATATCATAACGACTACTTTTTTTATAGAAAAGTAGTCGTTTTTAAATAAGAACATTATAACAATGACACATAAAGAAAAAGTAGAAAGTTGTATTGAAAAAATTCAAAAACTAATTGATGGATTTCAACCCGAAGTAGGAATTGTACTTGGCACTGGATTAGGTGGTCTAGTTAATGAATTTGATATCAAATATGATTTATCGTACGAAAAGCTTCCTCACTTTCCTTTATCAACTGTAGAATCTCATAAAGGACGTCTAATTTTTGGCTATCTGAATGGTCGTAAAATTGTAGCCATGCAAGGGCGTTTCCATTTTTATGAGGGGTATGATATGAAAGAAGTTACGTTTCCTATTAGAGTACTTAAACTTCTAGGTGTTAAAGCACTAATTGTTTCTAATGCTGCTGGAGGTATTAACCCTTCTTTCCAAAAAAGTGATTTGATGATTATCAATGATCATATCAACTTAATGTTTGGTAACCCACTAATTGGCAAAAATGAAGCAGAATGGGGAGACCGTTTCCCGGATATGTTTGCTCCATATAATGCTGAGTTAATAGAAAAAGCAAAGAGCATTGCAAAAGAAAATAATTTACCTGTACATGAAGGAGTTTACGCTGCAGTTACGGGTCCAAATTTAGAAACAAAGGCAGAATATAAATACCTAAGTATTATTGGTGCTGATGTAGTGGGAATGTCTACAGTACCAGAAGTGATTGTAGCTGTACAAATGAAATTACCTGTATTTGCGGTCTCTGTTGTTACAGATTTATGTTACGAAGGTGCTCTAAAACCTGTTGAATTAGAAGAAATTTTGGCTAATGCGCGTAATGCAGAGCCTCATTTATCAAAATTAATAGGTGGTTTACTCACAAAAATTTAATATTTGATTAAATTTTCACAATTAAGCACGTAAATTGCGTAAATTAACTCTAAAGAGTTTAAACAGTACAATCACCTTCTTACTACTTATACCATCTTATAATTATGGATAAGACACTATCGGCACTTTTACCTCTAGACTTAACATATATAGATGATGCAATCTTAAAGTATTCTTTAACTGCATCTCCTGTATTCTTAGTAAAGAAAATTATCTTACTTCATATTTTGAAGGATAATTCGGCAAACGAAGAAGTTGAATACAATGGTAAACTAGTCACAAGAAAAGATATGGCTATGCAGAAAATGCAAGCCTTAGTCGACAAATATAAAGACCTAAATACGCGTAATATTGAATTTTCAATTCAAATTGGCGAATCTAACGATCCTACCAATAAAATATTAAAGGCAACTCGTAAGTATAAAGTTGATCTTATTATTGCAGGTAAAAAAAATATTGCAGAAGGTAGTGGTACTATTGCACGCTTGCTTACAAGGTATGCTTTCTGTACAGTATTAACTATATCAGAAAACCCTCAGGTTCCTATCAAAAAGGCAATTGTTCCAATTGATTTTTCTGAAATGTCTAAAAAGGCAATGAAGGATGCCATAGAAGTAGCGAAAAGGAATAATATGGAATTAGTGATAATTCATATTTATGCACTCCCTACTGGCTATCATACATCAGGAAAAACACAGCAAGAATATGCATCTGTATTACAGCAACATGCTGAAAAAAGGTGTAAAAATTTCCTAAAGCAATTTAACTTAGATGATATCTCTTATAAGTTAAGATTACACTTTGATCAACATGGAAATAACGAAGCTAAAATCATCTCTAACATATCATTAGTAGAAGATGCTGACCTTATAATTATGGGCTCAAGAGGTAGATCTGCTTTAGCTGCTACCTTTATTGGAAGCACAACAGAAAACCTTCTTAAACAACATACGACTGTATCTACTCTAGTAGTTAAAGATAGAGTTAGAAACCTTGGTTTATTTGGTGCTTTGTTAGAAATCTAAAAAAGTAAAAACTTAAAAAGTCCCTTAAATTACAAATTGATGTAGTTTAAGGGACTTTTTGTTTTTAGAAATTATCAAGACTAGATTGTCATGATATCCTTTTCTTTTTCAACAAATACTTGATCTATTCTAGTTGTATAGCTATTTGTAAGATCTTGTACTGTTTTTTCTGCATCTTTAACAGCATCTTCAGCAGCACCATCTTTCAATAACTTTTTCAAGCCATCATTAGTTTCTTTACGTGCATTTCTGATACTGATTTTACCTTTTTCAATTTCACCTTTCACCTTTTTAACTAGGTCACGACGACGCTCTTCAGTTAATGGAGGCATATTGATACGTACTTGCTCACCATCATTAATTGGGTTAACACCTAAATCAGAATCACGAATTGACTTCTCGATTGCTGCAAGCATATTTTTTTCCCAAGGTTTAACAACTACAGAATGTGCATCAGGTGTAGAAGTTGATGCTACTTGGCTAATAGGAGTTGGTGCTCCGTAGTAATCAACTACTAAACCATCCAACATTGAAGCAGAAGCTTTACCAGCACGAATTTTTTTTAATTCATGTTGAGTGTGTCTAATGGCATTTTCCATTAAATCTTTAGCCTCATCTATATACATTCCTATTTCCTCTTCCATTACTTTATCTTTAATGATTAATTAATAATCTAATTTAATTATTTTACTGCGTTACAATTGTACCTACTTTTGCACCCGACATTAATTGGAATAAGTTATCTGGCTTATTCATATCAAATACAATAATTGGCAACTTGTTTTCCTTACAAAGAGTAAAAGCTGTAAGGTCCATTATTTTTAAATTATCCGAAAGTGCTTTATCAAAAGTTAACTCATCGATTTTTATAGCATCTGGATTCTTTTCAGGATCTTCAGTATAAATACCATCAACTCTTGTTCCTTTTAATACAACGTCTGCGTCAATTTCAATAGCTCTTAAAGAAGCAGCTGAATCTGTAGTGAAATAAGGGTTACCCGTACCTGCACCAAAAATTACAACTCTATTTTTCTCTAGATGACGTACAGCTCTTCTACGAATAAATGGCTCACAAACCTGATCCATTTGAATACCTGACATCAAACGAGAATAAACTCCCGCTCCTTCTAAAGCACTTTGCAATGCCATACCGTTAATAACAGTAGCTAGCATACCCATGTGGTCACCTTGAACTCTGTCTATACCTAATTTACCAGCTTGCATTCCACGGAAAATGTTTCCTGCTCCGATAACAATAGCGACTTCGACCTCTTGGTCTACTACTTTTTTAATCTCTTTTGCATATTGTTCCAATCTATTTGGATCAATACCGTATTGTTGCTCACCCATTAGGGCTTCGCCACTCAATTTCAGAAGAACTCTTTTATATTTCATATATGGCAATTTGAAGTTTTGCAAATATAAAAAAGTCATTTAAATGATGTACTAAAATATGCACGTTATCTAAAAACTTATCATATTGCATAACAATAATTTAATATTTTTTATTCCTGTTTCTATTAAAACATGCTATCAATAAAAAAAATTACAGTATTAGTTTCATTATTTTTTTCATTTTTCTCTATCGGTACGGCTCAAGAAATACCTCTTCAAAGACATTGTAGAAGTACATTACACGAACCCGTATTTACTTATAGTAAGGCAAAATCTTACCTTTCTAATAGAAGAGTAAATGCTATGAACAGAACAAACATCTCTAATTTACCTGTTATTGTTCATGTAATCTATAATCTAGATGAAAAAAATACCAAACATAATAATATTTCATCTGAACAAATACTTTCTCAGATAAATTCTACAAATAGAGACTTATTACACCAGAATAATAACCGTAGTCAAACATTAGATGAATTCTCATCTGATGCTGTAAATTCTTTAGTAGAATTAAAGATGGCAATCTTTAGTCCTGACGGTCAGGTATTGACAGAACCTGGAGTAAATAGAATTCAAGGTTTTTTAGATTCAGATGAAGAATATTCAATATCTCAAGTTGATAAAATTATTAAAGACAATATTTGGGATCATGAAAGATATATGAATATATGGGTAGTACCACTTACTAATAATTGGTTAGGCTATGCTTATTTTCCTAATTACCCCGATTTAGAAGGTTTAGATCAAGTAAGTAATGGAGAGGTTGCCACAAGTTCAATAGATGGTATTGTTATAGATACTCATTTCTTTGGTTCAAATGAATTTAACGAAAATTATGACTTAGAACCTCATTATGATTTAGGACGTACACTTACTCATGAACTTGGGCATTATCTTGGTTTACTTCACATATGGGGTGTTGGTAGTGCTAGTTGTTCTAAAGATGATTATTGTGATGATACTCCACAAATTAGTAATGGACATACTGGGACTCGCTATTGTAATGCCACTACAGGAGAAGAAATTAATTTATTATGTGATTCAGCTGCATTAATATTTGATTCAAGTCAGTATCAAAATTACATGGACTATACAAATGACTCTTGCATGACAATGTTCAGTCTAGATCAAAAATCTAGAATTGATGTAATTTTAACTGATGCTCCTGCAAGAAGTACTTTAAATCAAAATATGCCCACAGGTACAATTACATTAGAAGCAGTCCCTAGTTCGAGCGAAAATAATTTAACATGGACAATTAGTGAAGAAGATAATGTATCTGGCTTTATTGTAGAAAAATCTATAAATAAACAAGGTTATAAAATTATTAGCACTATTCTTTCTCCAAATGATAGAGCCTTTTCTGTAACCTCAGAAGACTTGAATACTAGAGTAACTTATAGAGTTTATGCTATTAATAATACAGGTGCCTCATTTTCAAACTCGTCTAATACAATTACTATTTACAATGGTGTAGTAGGTTTAGATACAAAACAAAGAGAAAAGTTTACTATCTATCCTAACCCTTCAGAAGGTACTTTTAAATTGAAACCTGCTCAATATATTAGCCAATATGGCTTATTAGAAGTCTGGTCTACGTCTGGAAGTTTAATTTTATCAAAGGAAATAGATAATAGTTCTGCTGAAGTAAATATTGATTTAAGTAAGTACCCAAGAGGAACCTACTTTATGAAATTAAGTTCAGATCTTGGCGTTTTTACTCAACGCTGTATTAAATTGTAAATTACATCACATAAAAAATGGCTTGATAATCATAAGGTTTTATCAAGCCATTTTTTTATATCACATTATATATTAATGATGTCCACCACCCGCTGGCTTCATCTGATCTCCTTGAGGAGAGCTACTATCTTTTACAAACAGCCATAATACTGCAGATACAGCCAAAGCAATTGCAGCTATATAGAACATTACCGTTTTATCTTCTGCATCAGCAAGATACTTACTAACAAAAACTGATACAGCTAATTGAGGTAATACTACTGATAAATTAAAGATACCCATATATAATCCCATTTTTGCTTTTTCTACTTTTTCAGACATTATAGCAAATGGTAGTGATACAGTTGCTGCCCATCCAATACCAAGAATAACCATCATTCCGTAGATCATATATTCTGAAGTTCCGCCAACTGCAATCATACCTGCATAGCCTAATGCCATAATTCCAATACAAATTGCATGGGTTTTAACTCTACCAATCTTATGTGTTATAGGTTCTAATATAAATGCTGGTAATATAGCTGCTACAGCATTAAATATTAAGAAAGACCAATTAATAACACTTCCTACTTCTTTAGAAGAAAAGTCTGGATATTTCTGTTGTACATAAGCAAACATAAAAACAAACATAGTTTGAATACCTAACCAAGTAGGTGCATGTGCTAATAATACTTTGATAAAACCTTTTGTATCCGTTTCCGATTTTCCATCATGAACCTCTTCATCTACTTCTTTTAAACTCTTAGGCTCTTCAATAAAGAATACAGGTACAACAGAAAATAAAAACACTAAAAATACCCCGATATATATTAACTCATTATTCCCTAAAACAGAACCAATAAAATATGCTAATACACCAAATGTACCCGATATTGTTTGCATCCATGTATACCCTTTGGTAACAGTATCATCATTTGTAACATCTGCAATAATAGATCTTGTTGGGTTAAAACTTATGTTGATAGATAAATCAAGTATTAAAGCTACAGCAATAGCCACATAAATAGATGCTGCAAATTGTCCTTCTGCCAAGTCACCCACTGCTTTTGTAGGCGCAAAGCCTAAAAAATCAGAAATAATATGAATATTTGGCAACGCCAATAACATTAAAGATGTCAGTATTCCTCCTATTAATATAAACGGGCGGCGTCTTCCTCCTAAAAACCAAACTTTATCAGATGCTAAACCTGCTAAAGGTTGACCAATAATACCAGCTATTGGACCTGCAGCCCAAACAATTCCAACTTCATGAATATCAAAACCGTATTTAGTATTTAAAATCCAACTCAAAGCCGCAATTTGAATGGATAGGGCAAACCCCATTGCTGTTGAGGGTAAACTAAGAAGAACGAAAAATGAGGATGATAATTTTTTTTGAATTTCTAACATAATATATAATTTACTGGGGCGTTGTGTTGATTAATAACAATTCATTTCTTTTAGGTAAAACAAATATATTGAAGCTCTTTTACTTAATTAGGTGATTTTACGCATATTATCACTTTAAAATAAATCTTTTTATATTACAACGGGTTGCATTAACCAGCAATTATTAAAAATAATATTCCAAAATTTAAATGTCGATAAAATTTCTACGAATATTACTGTTACTACTCTTAACTTTTCACTTTTGTAGTGGTCAAAAAATGTTCACTCACCATTGGACTAAAAAAGATGGTTTACCACATAATTTCCTTTATCACCTAAAAGAAGCTAATGGTAAATTATGGATTGGTACAGATGATGGAATGAGTACTTTTAATGGAAAAGAGTTTAAAACTTATTCAACTCAAAATGGTCTAAATTCTGAATTTGTTATTGGTTTTAATCAAAATAACACTGATTCTGTTTACCTATTTACTTGGAGAGGAGGGGTACATGTTTTTAACGAAGAGCTTGATACGATTCAAACTTATCCCTTCATGCAAAAAAGTGGGGCTAAAAAATTACATCAAGGTATTAAAATTGGAAATGAATTATACGGATGGCAATGGAGTTCTGCCTTTTATATGAATTTAAAAGAGCAAAAATCACATAAATTAAATTTCTACTCTCATAGGCAAAATGGAAAAGAGGAATTATTTCTAAGAAAAGATAAACCAATACCTTTTTATAACTCTAAAAATAGCAGAACCATTTCTTTAGGGTTAACACGCTTTCAAAATAAAATATTAGTTTACGGCTTCGATACTCAAGGAATTAGAATTATTGATGGTACAACCCTTAAAGGAAATTTCTTTGAAGAGGCACTTGGTAACATTATTATTTCAGCTACTAATATTTCAAAAAATGGTGGGTTATTGGTAGGGTCTAAAGGACAAATTTTATTACTCTCCCCAGAGGGAGATATTGAAAAAACAATTAAAATTAATGACCATCTTTTTCCTACAAAACTATACCAACTGAATAATGGAAATATTGTTGCTGCAGTTAACGAGAATAACCATAAACAAAGAAATATTCTGATAAATAGTAAAACAGGAAAAATTACCTATTTAGAGAAGGCTTTAAATACAAAATCTTTTAGCTCTTCTGTTTTAGTTGATAAACAAGATAGAATATGGATCTCTACACAAGGTGACGGACTTTACCTTATTGAAGACACCGATTTTAAGTATTTAGGAATAGATGAAATTGATGTTACACATGTACTATCAATAAATCAAATAGATTCTGTAAACCTTGCATTCTCCACAACAAACAGACTTTATCAGTATAATTTAAAAACTGATTCTTTAAGTATTTTGAGAGAATACCCTGTTAAAGATATTATAACAAAAGATGATAATATTTTCTTCACTACCTACGGGCATAGCTATTCTATCAAAAATGACTCTATCCCTGTAAACTGGTCTATCTTTGCTGGTAACAATCAATTTGGAGATTGGTACATAGAAGAAGATTCATTAAAAGTTGTACAGCAAAATCCTATGAGTCAAAAATTTGATATGGTTAAAGTTTTTCAAAACTTTCCTAAAGGCAATATCAAACAATCAAAAATTTCTAGTGCTGCAATAACTGATACTACTATTTGGGTGGCTACAAAAGGTGCTTTATTATCATATGCTTTAAGTGAAAACTTTAAACTTGACCTTAAAGATAGTTGGATTCAAAACTTTAAGAATGGAGAAAGAATTAATTATGTGTATATCGATAAATCTGGAGTATTACTTTGGGTGGGAACATCAGAAGGATTATATTTTTTACAGATAAAAGATCAGCTAGAAAAAAATAAATTACAAAAAGTATTGGCTCTAGAAGGTGTTAATTGTACTACACTTTATCAGGATCACCTTAATCAATTGTGGGTAGGGACTGATGAAGGCCTTTCTGTCTTAAAGAACGGTACACTAAAAAGGCAATACAACACCTCGTCAGGTCTTATTAATGACCAAGTTACTCGAATTTTTGAATCATCAGATCATCAATTATGGATTTCTACTTTACAAGGTATTATGAGTATGCCTAACCATAAAGAAGCAACTACTATTCCTCCTCCTCACGTATCTTGGAAAAAAAGCATATACAATAGCCACAGTAAATTCAGTATTTTAGAATTGCCTATTAAGATTAGTGCTTTATCTGAAATGGAATCTATAAAACTTCAGTATAAAATCTCTAAAGCAAGTGATTGGATTAACTTTCAGTATACTGATGTTCTAAAAATAACAAATAAAGAACCTGGAGAATATAATATTTATGTAAGAGGAAAAACTATTGGATCTGATTGGAGTACTCCTGCAATTGCGTCATTAAACATTGAAGGATATTTTTGGGAACATACATTATTTAAGGGTGGAATATTTTTCCTAATTATTATTTCACTGATTTATTCTTCAAATTATAAAATCAAAAAAGAAAAAATTAAAACTAACGAGCTCAAAGAAATCATAAGAGAAAGAGCTGAAGCACAAAAGAAACTAGCTCGTGTTAGAACAGAAATTGCTCAAGATTTCCATGATGAGATGGGGAATAAATTAGCCAGTATTACAGTGCTTGCAGATTTAGCTTCACTTAAATTAAAAGGAAAGGACATAGAAACTGAGAAGATATTATACAGAATAGAAACCCAATCAAAGTTATTATACAGTGGTACAAGAGATTTTATTTGGTCTATTGATGCTAAAAATGATGAATTGAGTGTAATCTATGACTACATAAAAGATTTTGGAGAAGATTTCTTTGATGAATTGGAAATTCGATATCATTCAAAGAAAGAAATTCCTAAAAATGAAAACCTTGTATTGCCCCATTCTTGGAGTTTACAAATAGTATTCATCTTTAAAGAAGCTATGACAAATATTGCTAAGTATGCAAAAGCTACTCATGTTTATTTATCTATTATTGAAGAGAAACAAAATATTAAAATAGAGATAAAAGATAATGGTATAGGAATGAGTAATACAGACTCTAAGCATGGAAATGGTTTAAAAAACATGCACTCTAGAATAAAAAAACTAGCAAATGCTACACTTTCAATTGAGTCTAAAGAGAATGAGGGAACGTCCATTTCTGTCACTTTTGATAGTAATTTCAATAACAATCTGTAAAAACTACCCTTTAGGGTAGTACAAGATATACGCTTCGAGAGTAAATTTGAAGTAATGAATCGTTAAGCAGTACAAATCCGGACTATAACCCCTAAAACTTTAGAGTTGGGGAACTCATTCTTATTGTTGAAATTCAAAAAAGAGGTGCCACATATTGTTTCACCTCTTTTTTTTTATGTAAATTTAGTATGAAAAAAAAGATAATAATAGTTGAGGATAACTTAGATGTTCAAGAAGCATTCAAACTCTTAATTGAAACAAAGACCTCAGATTATACAGTAATAAATACCTATGATTCTTGTGAAGGTGCTATAGAAAACCTTGATACCGACAAACCTGATATCGTTTTAATGGATATCGATTTACCTGGAATGAACGGTATAGAAGGTACTAGGCACATTAGACAATCATTACCTAGAACTGATATACTAATTATTTCGGTTCACGAAAACAGTCAATATGTTTTTGACGCTCTTTGTGCAGGTGCAACAGGGTATATCACAAAAAACAGTAACCACACTCAATTATTAAGAGCTCTAGGTGAAGTTTCTGCAGGAGGTGCTCCAATGAGTACTCATATTGCCAAATTAGTAGTAAAATCTTTTAGAAGAGAAAGTGAATCTCCTCTAACATCAAGAGAAACTGATGTTCTTAATTTATTAGCTGAAGGGAAAAGTTATATGGATATAGCAGATCAAATATCTGTTTCTAAAGATACTGTCAAATTCCACATTAAAAATATCTACTTAAAATTACAGGTATCTAATAAAATTGAAGCTGTAACTAAAGCAAAAAGTGAAGGTTTTATTTAACCTTGTAAAAAGGCATAAAAAAACGGTCTAGAATTAATTTTCTAGACCGTTTTTTTAATTGAGTAGATACAAATTATTTTGCAGCGAACTCAGCTTTGATTGCTTCAACGTCAACTTTTTTGATTACTGGCTTAGCACTCAAACGTTGGATTGTTGTTACACGAGCTTTAGCGAAAGTCTTGTTTCTCTTGCTCTTTCTAATAAGTTTTGTATATCCCATGACTATATTTTATTAAATCAATTATCAAAGTATAGATCACATTCCTAGGAATATGAGCGTGCAAATTTAAGTGATATATCCTTATTGCTCAAGTCATTTAGAAAAATAAATGATAATTTTTTAATAAAGTACTAAAAAACCGCCTTTAGATACCTAAAATGCACAATTCTTAAAGTTAAAATAATTGTTATTGATAATATTCTCGCAAAACAATTAGACTTAATTTATAAAAAAAGAAAATATGAACACTCAAACTCACTTTAAACTAGAGACAAAACGTTTATTACTTCAAGAATTTTCGAAAGATGATGCTAAAGGCTTTTTTGAATTGAATAATGATATTGATACCTTAAAATATACAGGTGATACATCTTTTCAATCAATTGAAGCTGCTGAAATTTTTATCAAAGAGTGTAAACATTATACTGATTATGGCTTTGGAAGATGGAGTATTCGTATAAAAAGTAATAATGAATTTATTGGCTTTTGTGGGTTAAAATATTCTCCTCTCAAACAAGAAATAGATATTGGTTTTAGGATTATGAAAAAATACTGGAAACAAGGTTATGCTACAGAAGCTGCCAAAAAAATGTTTAGTGTATGCTTCTGAACTCAATATTAATAAGGTGGTAGCTAGAGTAATGGAGGGAAATGAAGTATCTAATAAGATAATAAATAATCTAGGCTTTACTTACACACACTCTTTTATTGAAGACCAAAAAGTTTGGAGTCAATATCAATTAATTTTCAACCCTAAATAGTTATTTTGTAAATTCATTTTAAATCAGAAAAAAAGAAGAAATGGCCGGGAGCAAAAAGCAAAAATTTTATGTTGTATGGGAAGGCGGAAAACCCGGTATTTATACAACTTGGGCGGAATGTCAGAAACAAGTTCAAGGTACAAAAGGTGCCAAATATAAATCTTTTGATTCTAAACTAGAAGCACAAAAAGCTTACAATAGTAATCCTAGTGCCTATATCTTTAAAAAGAAATCTAATACGGTAAAAAAAAGTATTGATCCTTCAATAGGTGAGCCGATCATGACCAATAGTATTGCCGTAGACGCCGCCTGTAGTGGTGCTAGAGGACCAATGGAATATAGAGGTGTATGGCTTCAGAACGGCAAGCAAATGTTTATACAAGGCCCTTATGAAGATGGCACTAATAATATTGGAGAATTTTTAGGTATTGTACATGCACTTGCATTTTTAAAGCAACATCAATATCATGATACAATAGTTTATACAGATAGTAGAACTGCAATGAAATGGGTTCGTGATAAAAAATTAAAAACTACGTTAACTAAAAACTCTAAGAATAAAATAATTTTTGAGTTAATTGACAGAGCTGTGAGTTGGCTTGAGCATAATTCTTACAAAAACCCTATTCTAAAGTGGGAAACAAAAGCTTGGGGTGAAATCCCTGCCGACTTTGGAAGAAAATAAAATATCAATTAAACAACTATGAAAAAGAACGAAAAATTTAGTAAAAACGGTAAACTAAAGAAAGAGTACTACGAAGAAGAATTAATCCGTATGCAAAATGAACTTGTGAAGATGCAAGAATGGGTAAAGCATACAGGAATGAAGGTGGTTGTACTTTTTGAAGGCCGTGACGCAGCGGGAAAAGGTGGTGTAATTAAACGAATTACAGAACGTTTAAACCCTAGAGTTGCCAGGATTGTTGCTTTAGGAGTTCCTACTGAAAAGGAAAAATCTCAATGGTATTTTCAACGTTATGTTTCTCATTTACCTGCAGCTGGAGAAATTGTTCTTTTTGATAGAAGTTGGTATAACCGTACAGGAGTTGAAAAAGTAATGGGCTTTTGTACAGATGATCAATACGAAGAGTTTTTAAGAACTTGCCCTGAATTTGAAAAAATGCTTATCCGTTCAGGTATAATTCTAATTAAGTATTGGTTTTCTGTTTCTGATGATGAACAAGAAAAAAGGTTTAAAGAAAGAATTAATTCTCCTATTAAAAGATGGAAGTTTAGTGAAATGGATTTAGAATCTAGATCAAAATGGGTAGAGTATTCAAAAGCAAAAGATAATATGTTTGCTTATACAGATACTAAACAATCACCATGGTATGTAGTAAAAGCAGACGACAAAAAGAAAGCTCGCCTTAACTGTATATCGCATTTCTTGTCTAAAGTACCTTACGAGGAGATTAAATACAAAACTATAGACTTACCTAAAATAAGTAAAGAAGGATATATAAGGCCTCCTATGAGTGAGCAATCTTTTGTTCCTGATAAATATTAGATCAAAAAAATAGCTGTTAAGTAATCTACCTAAGGGAGTGTACCACAAACTGTGTAAACTCTCGAATCTTGAAATGTGAGTAAGTCATATTTCTCCCTTTAAAGAGAAAATTGACTTACTCACTGTTCAAGGTCAACTTGACTCTTTCAATTAAGTGTACAGTTTATTTAATTTAGAATTTAAAACTGATACACCATGAACAAAGAAGATTTATTAAACGACAACTTTTTAAAACAATTCAAGTCAGCAGAAGATTTAAGTTCCTTCATGAAGCAACTTCAAAAAAGAGCTTTGGAGAAAATGCTTGAAGGTGAAATTGAAGCCCATCTTGGTTATCAAAAACATGAAAAGTCAGAGAATTCTAATTCTCGAAATGGCTATACCCAAAAGACTATCAAAAATGAATATGGTGAACAAGAAATCAATGTCCCAAGAGATAGAAGTGGCTCGTTTGAACCTGCAATTGTTCCTAAAAGGAAGAATATTGCTCAAGGTATTGAAAGTCTAGTGATCTCACTTTATGCCAAAGGTATGAGCGTATCTGATATCGAAAATCAGATCAAAGAACTTTATGACTTTGAAGTATCGGCAGCGACTATATCAAGAATTACAGCTTCAGTAATTGAAGATATAGAAGTATGGCATAAACGTCCTTTAGAGCCTGTTTATCTTATCGTTTGGATGGATGGTATCGTTTTTAAAGTGCGTGAAAACTCCAAAGTAATCAATAAAACTATCTATTTAGCCGTAGGATTACGTACTGATGGCAAAAAAGAAGTATTAGGTATGTGGCTTGGGAAAAATGAATCATCTGCATTTTGGATGACAGTTCTCACTGATATACAGACACGTGGAGTTGAAGATATATTGATCACATCAACTGATAATCTCAATGGTTTTACAGAAACAATTAAAGCTGTTTTTCCTGAATCTTCTACTCAAATTTGTATCGTTCATCAAATTAGAAACGCTTGCAAATATGTAGTCTGGAAAGATAGGAAAGCGTTCACAAAAGACATGAAAGATATCTATGGAGCTCCAAATATTAATGCAGCTAAAGAAGCTCTTGATTTTCTTGAAAAGAAATGGGGTGATAAATATGGATATGCGATCCAAAGTTGGCGAAATAACTGGGATGAATTAACAGTATTCTTTGAATTTCCTCTTGAAATCCGTAAAATTATCTATACGACCAATCTGATAGAAAATCTGAATGGTAAAATTAGAAAATATACAAAGAACAAATTATCCTTCCCAACGGATGATGCAGTTAAAAAATCTGTTTTTTTAGCCTTGCAAGAAGCAACAAAGAAATGGACAATGCCTATCAGAAACTGGGGAATAATTTTGAACCAATTTCAGGTATTATATAAAGAAAGGATCAGGTTTTAAACCCAATCCTCACTTGTAATACTTACACACTTAGTGAAAGAGTGTCCTACCTAACAGCTATTTTTTTTCTTCCTTTTTACGGGTCTTTTTTATTTTTTTATATTCTTTTTTAAAGTTTTTTGCTTCCTCTTGCAACTTCTTTCTACCGGCGGCATAGGTTAAAATTTTACCATAATATTTACTAGCATCCTCATAATTTCCTTCTTTTTTAGCATCTCTTGCTAAAGCCGCCAAAGAATAATGATAATAACCTGAACCATAATCACCAATATCTTCTACAAAATCAACAGCTCTAATATAATAAAGATCTGCAGTTTTAGAATCCGCTAAATAATCTCTATAATAAGCTCCTAAATAAAATGCTGCATATCTACCACTCATTTCTTCATAACCTAACATACCTTCATCTACCCTTTCTAATAAAGATTTACTCACTTTATAAAGTTGTGGGTATCTGCCACTATAGTAAAGAAGTCTAGCATAATATCGTTGGAAGTACGGGTTATTTGGATACTTTTTATATAAATATTCAGAAATTTGGAGAGCTCTAATCATTTTACCTCCACTAGAAGAATGTACCCTCATTAGGTAATACATTGCTTCTATCCTCGTGTAGAATGCTTCCTTACCACAAGTTTCTAATTGTTCAATTCCTAGTTCTTTATCCCCACTATCAAACATCCACAGAACAGTGCGAAGCATTTTATAATTTTCTTTAAGCCACTCTACATAGTAATTGTATAAACCATCTCCGTATAATAATTCTGGAGAAAGGTCTGTTTTTGGCATTTCTTTTAACCTATCAAAGTAACCTAAAGCCTTTTTAACAGAATAAGCAGCACGTGTCCAATTGTGTCTTTCTCCATTTAAACGTCCTTCAAAAGCCCAAGATCCAGCTAAGATAAAAACGGCTTCTTGATTGGTTTTATCTTTTTTGTACATTTTATCAGCGTAATAAATTGCTGAATCCATGTAAGCAAAGAACTCTTTATCGTAAGAAGATTTTTCAAGATTAGGAACAATTTTCCACCATTGTGTTAAACCCAAAAGAAAATAAGGGAGTGGATGTTCAGGATAATGATGTTTTAGCCAATTAAATTGACCTTCTGCTACTTTAAACTCAAAATTATACATTGCATCAATACCTGAAGTAATCTCTAACTGAACTGTAAGATTTGTCATTAACATATCAACATCTTCAATTTTTGGTAAAGCGGCTTGAGCACAAACAGAATTTACTTTAAAAAGAGATCCTAATATGATGAAGTAGATTACTAAGAAGCTACGTTTATATAATTTAATATTGAGTACGTTTAGCATAAATTATTTGTCGTTCTTTCATAACGAACAACTCAAGATATATTCTATAAACAAATAACAGACAAAATAGCCTCACTAGTTTTGTAAAATTTAAGTTTTTTTACAATCTACATTACATCTTCCAATAGAATTGAGGTGTCTAGCATTTTTTTCACTAACTCTTCTATAAACAATTCTGTTTTTTCTAAAAACTTCAAATCTGTATTTTCACCTAAAGGCTGATCCATTTTACAAGTCTTTAAACCATCGTTGATTTTCCTGAAAAAATAGAACCCAGAAGCTACATCTTTAGACAGGTCAATCTCTGGTAGACCTTCTTTTTGTAACAAAATATTGGCTCTTGTTATTTTCTTCTGAAAAGAAGCATTGCCTTTATCAAAACCTGCTGATGTTAGTAGATAACGGTAAATAATTAATTGTAATAGCTTACCCTTATGTTCATCTTCAAGTAGTTCCAACCAATTTTTACATGTCAAATCAGCTGGTGCATAGCCACCTGATTTATAATCTACAACTCTAAGTTTACCATCAACAACATCTATTCTATCTGCCATACCAGATAACCTCACTCTCACTTTTTCATCCTCTATAGTTACATCAAATTGATGGTCTACAAATTTTTCAAGACCTACAACCGTAATTGCTCTTGTTTCAGAAGCTTCGATCTCTTCAATCTGATTTCTAAAATAGCGTTGTAATAAATTCTCTGCTACAGCTTTTAGTAAAAGGTTTTGCCCTCTTACCATCTCAACATTTTCTTCTTTAGCCACATCTTTAATTAGCTTTGGAATAAATGTTTTATCATCTAATGCTTTATCAAAATCTTTTTTACGAAGAACAAAAGGAGTGTCTTCATCTTTATCAGGTAGCCCTACCATTCTTCTAAGCCCCCATTCTAATGCTAGGTGAATCAGATTACCAAAAGTTCGATTATCTAAATCTTCTTCTATCTCATCTTCATCTTTTAAACCAATTACTTTTTCATCTATAAAAGTTAGAGGGTTTCTAATAAAAGAATTGATTGCAGATGGACTTACACCTCTTTTTAATCTGTTCTTTATTCTTTCTCCAAAAATTTCTGTTTTTTGAATTGACACAGGTTCAGACATTGTTTTATCTGCTTTGGATAACAACCACACTGAAGAATCTAAATTAATTTTACATGAAGGATCTTCATTTAATTCTTCTTTAACTTGCAAAACTAACCTACTCATTTCTCCAGCATCACTTCCAGAGTTTGCATCTAAATAAGCAAATGTTAGATGTTCTGCTCTATGGAATAACCTATAAAAAGTATAAGCAAAAGCTGCGTCGTTATCTAAGTATGTTGGTAAGCCAAATTGTGTTCGTGTATCAAACGGTATAATAGCTTCTACCGTTTTCTTGATTGGTAACTTACCTTCGTTACATGATAAAATAAGTACATTTTTAAAATCCAATGCTCTACTTTCCAACATACCCATAATTTGTAATGGAGCAATTGGCACACCTGTAAATGGTACTGTAGCACCTCTTAATAATTCTAATAACAGCTGCTTAAATATATAGATTGATAGCTGACCATTGTCTTGTGCAAATTGAGGTAAAGTATCTTCTAGTCTTTTTAATATTTTATAAAACTGAACTAATAACTCTCCTTCAAAAGAATTTTCAATACCCTCAGAAGAAGAAATACCAAGTACATCAGGGTTTGCTTTTAATACATCTGCTAGAGTTGTAACTAAATTATTTAAACTCTTGGTTGCATTGCGATAATCATTTGCCCAGAAGTAAAAAACAGCTGCATATATTGGATGCTGGTCTCCCCATTCCCTTAATTTTTCTAATGGAATCCAGACCATTTGCTGTTCTGTAATCTCATTTAAAATAGAAGTTGATATTTCTTCAAACTCTTTTATTGAATTCGTATACTGAAAATAAGGGTGACGAAGAATATTCTGAACATCTTTAAAATAAGCACATAATACTGCCTGATCATTCTCTCTAATTCGTTCTTGTAATTGGAATATAACTCTGAGTAAATCAAATAGAGGAGTTTTAGAGAAAGACATACCCATGGTGATATTTGTTAGTTCTGCTAAAGTAGAACCATCTTCAAAAGTAATTGAAGGTAAAGACCTTAACAATGCTGGTAATAATGCTTCATCGGGTAATAAAATTGCCGTATGATTTAATGTTTCCTTAAACTCTTCTCTTTTCTGAGGAGTATCTAATAAACTTGTTAACCACTCCCCTGCAAACTTTGCTTCTCCTACTGTATTACTAATTGCTTTTATATCAACGGACTTATTGTGCGTACTCCACCAGTCTTTCTGAAAGTCTACATGTTGAGCCGCAAATCCATTCACATATCGCCTTAAATAATGTCCAGCTTCGTGGTGTGATTTAAAGTAACGTTTGTCAGCATCAAAGTATGATTGTGCTTTCCCTAAGTCTGTCAAAGTCTGCACTATAGATTGTTCAACCCCTGACATTTGAGAAAAACCAGCAAAAATTACTTTTTCAACTCCTAGGTAATCAATTCGTTCCTCTAGCTTATCAAAAGCCTCTCTAAAAGCTAGTCCACCATAAGCTAAACCTTGCTTTTTTAGTTCTTTTTTAAACTCAAAATAAGTGCTAGATAAGTTCTCCCAAAACTCAAGAAAATCTACCATCGATTCTTTTTTCGATAATAACTCCTCTTTTACCTTCTCAATAGTTTCATCATCACCAAGTGAAGATGCCCAATGTTCAATTGCTTTTGCTTCTCTTAAATGATCGAACATTTTATCTGCTTGTTCTGCAGTTAAGTTGTTATCAATCATATTAAACTCTCTTAATAAAGACTTTCCAAGAGGTGCAAATTTTTCTATTGTTATCGTTTTATCTTTCTTTTTGTAAAGTCGAAATAGTTCGAATAACAATGTTACAGAATCTGCTTTAACTAAGTTGGATAACCTTTCTGCAAACCCTTCCATAGATAAAATTGCTGGTGCAATTGTTATCTGATCTATAACCTGACCAAAATATTGTTTAAAGTACATACCTGCCCTCCTAGAAGGTAATACAATAATAATTTTAGTAAAATCGCCTTTATGTTCATTATAAACTTTTTGAGCTACTGTTTCTAGAAATGGTATTTGAAAGGTTTCAGACATATTCAGAGTATGATTTAGGTATTAAGAACAACGAAAATACAAGGAGAATAAGTAATGTCATAACTAATTGAAATAATAAAGAGAAATTGACAACATTTAAGAAGCAACTCCGTACAAAACATAGGTTAAAAAAATAACTCTCTTGTTACATGACATTTTCTAAGTTGCTTTTCACATTCGCTGTAGTGTTTTTATCTTTTACACTACTCCCCATTATTAAGTCCATTGCTTTTTTAATTCAAGGTTTTGGATTAGTTATAAGTTGGGTATTTATAAATACTCTCGCAATTGTAATTGGCATCTATTTTTGGACAAAAAAAGTTTTCCAAACATCAACTAAGAATAAGACTGAGATAAGTTATCTATAAAAATAGTTTGACGTTAATTAATATTATCATTATTTTCGTCAGCTTGCTTTTATGTATTTGCATTTATTTTAAGTTTTCTAAACTTTTTAGTGAAAAAACCACAAAAAAGTTACATATCTTGTTAGAAGATGAACATTCGACCGGTATCTCAACCGGTTGCAAGAAATGTTTCTAAATTTGGTGACTTACATCATAAGTTTAGATAAATAATTTATAAAAATTGCAAGTGCATTTAGAAATGTCATAAGGACATGATTTAAATAAAAGTAAATATCAATTATATTAATAATTCACTGATATGTCACGTTTCGAACAAGATTTTAAACACCCTTACGCATACGACCCTAAGTAC
Source organism: Flammeovirga kamogawensis (assembly GCF_018736065.1). GTDB lineage: Bacteria > Bacteroidota > Bacteroidia > Cytophagales > Flammeovirgaceae > Flammeovirga > Flammeovirga kamogawensis. The sequence continues at coordinate 4,001,478 of NZ_CP076128.1, read as the reverse complement.
AAAAAACGCGTTGCTTATTTTTGTATGGAGTTTGCGATCGATCAACCCTTCAAAATTTATTCTGGTGGTTTAGGTTTCTTAGCTGGATCGCACATGCGTTCTGCTTACGAGCTAAATCAAAACTTTATTGGAATTGGTATTCTTTGGAAATATGGTTACTACGACCAAGTTCGTAAAGGAAACCAAGAGATGGATGCTCTTTTCCAAGAAAAAATCAACAACTTCTTAGAAGACACAAACATCAAATTTACTATCGAAGTAAATGGTCATCCTGTTTGGGTAACAGCTAAATATTTACGTCCTGGCGTATTTAATACTGTTCCAATGTTCTTCTTAACAACAGATCTTCCTGAAAATGATTACTTATCGCAATCAATCTCTCACCGTCTATATGACGCTGATGCATCTGCGAAAGTAGCTCAATATATGCTTTTAGGTTTAGGTGGTGCAAAACTTCTTGATGAGTTAGAATATAACGCAGAAGTTTATCACTTTAACGAAGCACACGCTTTACCTGCATCTTTCCATTTAGCGAAAAAATTTAATGGTGATATGCAAAAAGTGAAAGAACTTTTAGTTTTCACTACGCACACACCAGAAGAAGCAGGTAACGAAAAACACGATATCCACTTCCTTAACAAGTTAGGTTACTTTAATGGTATGCCTCTTGACGAAGTTCGTAGAATTACGGGTATCGAAAATGATACTTTTGATCATTCACTTGCTTGTCTACGTTTAGCTAGAGTTGCAAATGGTGTATCTAAACTTCATGGTGAAGTATCTAATGATATGTGGAATAAATACGACAATATCTGCCGTATTACATCTGTAACTAATGCTCAAAACCGTACTTACTGGGCTGATGAGCAACTTTACACTGCTCTTCATAAAGAAGACGATGAAAAATTATTAGATCGTAAGCGTTACTTAAAATCTAAGTTATTCGAAACAGTAGCTGATCAAACAGGTAAATTAATGGACCCTAAGGTCTTAACTATCGTTTGGGCTCGTCGTTTTGCTGCATACAAACGTGCCGACTTAGTAACTAGAGACAAAGAGCGTTTTAACCGCATCATGAACAACCCTGATCGTCCAATTCAAATTATTTGGGCAGGTAAGCCTTACCCAATGGATTACGGTGCTGTTTCTATCTTCAATCAGTTAGTTCACTTATCAAAAGACTATGGTAACATGGCTGTATTGGTAGGTTATGAATTAAAATTATCTCGTAAATTGAAACAAGGTTCTGACGTATGGTTAAATAACCCTCGTGTACCTCGTGAAGCATCTGGTACTTCTGGAATGACTTCAGCAATGAACGGTGGTATTAACCTTTCTACTGATGACGGTTGGATTCCTGAATTTGCAAACGGTGAAAACTCTTATGTTTTACCATTAGCAGATTTAAATGCTCCAATTCATGAGCAAGATGAGCAAGATTTGAATAGCTTATTAGACGTTTTAGAGAACGAGATTATCCCTACGTACTATGACCGTCCTGATGAGTGGAACGAAAGAGTGAAAAACTCTATGCGTGATGTTCTTCCTTACTTCGATGCTAACCGTATGGCATTACAGTACTACGAAAAATTATACAACGACTAAGAAATAAGTAGCCTAGGCTATTAATTTCAATGAAATTGTTATTAATATTAAGCGAGTGTATTCCGATACACTCGCTTTTTTTATATTCGCATCCCAATAATTTTATGCGTATAATTTTTAATAATATTCTTCCATTTAAAGGGTTCACAGCTATGGCAATTTATCCTTTTATACTTATTAGATCAGAATTTAAAAGTTATCAACATTCAGAACGTTGGAACTCTTTAATTTTACATGAAAGAATTCATTTTGAACAACAAAAAGAATTACTCTTGGTATTTTTCTATTTATGGTATGGGATTGAATTTATAATTCGACTAGTTATCCACAGAAATACATATTTAGCCTATAAAAATATTTCTTTTGAGAAAGAAGCTTACCAAAATGATAAGAAAATATCTTACTTATCAACACGCAAACGATTTAATTGGTTAAAACACCTTTAATTGTTGATAACTTTTACTTTTAACCGTTTAACAAAAAAGCTACCCCATTTCTGAGATAGCTTTTTATAAATAAGTTTTATCTTATTTTCTATAATTTCTTTACTTCTCCTAATTCAGGATCTCCATCTTCACGGATAATCTCGATAGAAAGAATTTTATCACCTTGACGAATTTCATCAACTAATTCTACATTCTCGATCACTTTACCAAAACAAGTATGGTTACGGTCTAAGTGAGAAGTTTGTGTACGGCTATGGCAAATAAAGAATTGAGATCCACCTGTATTTCTACCAGCATGAGCCATAGAAAGAACACCACGATCGTGGTATTGGTTATCACCATCTAATTCACAAGCAATTCTATAACCTGGTCCACCAGCACCATTACCGTTTGGACAGCCACCTTGAATTACAAAATTAGGAAGTACTCTATGGAAATTTAATCCATCATAGTAATTGTGTTCTGCTAATTCTACAAAGTTAGCTACAGTATTTGGAGCATCGTTCAAATAGAACTCAACTGTCATGTCTCCTTTTGCTGTCTTAATGATTGCTTTCATATTGACTATTTTTGAATGATATAATTATTAGATCTGCAAAGGTAATAAATTATACATTTTTATCATGATTTGGACGTAATGGAGTGATATCTATTAATGCAGATACTACTATAGATTTACCATCATGTTCACGTTCTACTGAATTACCTTTCTCTAATAACAAGAGTTTGTTACCAGAATTTAAGGTTACAGTATAAGTTTCATAATATGATTTACCTTCAGAAATAGCACTTTCAATATTTTGCATTGCTTTCTTGTACCTCTTTTCATCACTTTCTGTAATAAATGAGTTTAAATCTAAAGCTTCCCCAAAGTAGTTTTTCCAAACACCGCTAGTGTCAACTATTTCTACTGGAGCAGCAAAGTTTCTAAAAATCACAGAAACAGGTACCTTATCAACACCACTAACTGAACTATCATCAAACTCTATTTCAGAAGCAATACTACAAATAGCATAAACTTTACCAGCAGTATTTACCATTGGGAATTTTACACATTTGTATTTTCTACCATTGTCTCTTGTTTCTATGAAAGAAATTTCTGTTTCTTGTTCAGATATTGCTTCATCAAGCTCCCAAATAGCTTCTCCTTTTTCTTGACCGTATATTTCTATATCGGTTTTACCTATTACATCAAAATCTACATTTAGGTTCTGAAGGAATGTCTGATCTACCATGATATATTTACCAGATAAATCTTTCATATATACTTCAGCATCGTAGGTATCAAAAATTGCTTTTAATTGTCTCCTCGAATCTTCTAATTCAATTTCTCTTTGTTTACGGTCTGTAATATCATGCAGCATTACTGTTGTACCAACTATTACTCCATCGTCAGAATGTATTGGGTAATATCTAGTATCCATAATACGTCTTTCAGCACCTAATTGTAAAGTCATCTCATCCGAGAATGATTGCCCTTCAAGTGCTCTTTTCGTATTATCTCTATATTTTTCTCTATTTTCTGGACGAAGAATATCTAAGATAACTGTTTCACCTTCTATAATTTCAACTCCCCTATTTCTTAATGTAGTTTTGATGGCATTGTTTGCTAATGTTATTACCATCTTTTGATCCATTGCTAATACAAAATCATTTGTTACGTCTAAGAATGCTTTTAAATTCGCTTCTCTCATAGACAATAACTTTTGACTTTCTACCAACTCTACAGTAGATGATATATCACTTACAGCCCCTGCAAAACGTTGTGCAATACCTTTTTCGTTATGTCTAACAGCACCAGAGGTATGGAACCATTTATAAACTCCAGATTTTAATCTGATTCTAACGTCAATAGTGCTTGGTGCAATGCCTAAATGATCAGCAATTAACCCTTTAAATAGTTTAACAGCTTCCTCTCTATCATCTGGATGAATGTTGTTAATAAATGATTCAAAATCATTATTAAGTTCACCTTCTTCATATCCTAATAACTCTTCAAATCTAGCAGACCACCAGAAAGTTGTAGACTCATCTAGTTCACCAGTTAAAAGAGCCGCATCCCATATACCTTCAGTAGTACCTTGTAATGCTAAATCAAAACGCTCTAAAGTTTTCTCTAACTCAACCGTTCTTTCTTTTACTTCATTTTGAAGATTCTGACGAAGACTTTCTAATTCTTTCTGTCTTCTCTCCATTTCTTCTTGCGTAGCCTGCAACTCTTCGTAATTCTGACGCATTTCTTCTTCTTGACTTCTCAAATGATCTCTTTGTTCTTGAGAAGACAATAAAAGTTCTTTAGTTCTTTGGTTATTTTTTGCAGTTCGTAATGTTGAAGCAATACTCTCAGCTACTTTTTCTACAAATTCTATTTCAAATTGATCAATACCTTTGAAACTAGCAATCTCTAAAACTCCTTCTACTTCATCATTTACTTTTAAAGGAACAATTAATACAGATCGAGGTGTCGCATCTCCTAAACCAGAAGTAATTTCTGTATATCCTTCAGGAACATCGTTTAGATAAATTGTTTCACCTAATAAGTAAGATTGTCCTAAAAGACCTTCAGCAAAACGACCATCAATAAATATTTTTTTATCAATAATACGCTTTCTTTCGAATGCATATGTTGCTTCCAGGTTTAAATATTTTTGTTGCTCTTCATCTTCTTCAATAAAGTAAAGTTCACCTTGGTTTGCTTGTAAATAATTAACTAACTCACTTACAATAGAATTTGATAGCTTACCTAAATCTTGGTTCTCTCTTAAAATTTCACCAAAATGGGCCATACCTTTTGTAATCCAATTTCGTTTCTCATCTTGATCAGAAACATCCTTCAGACGGTCACGCATTTGTACTAACGCATTACCTAACATATCATGGTCACTGGCAGGTTTAAACGTTGCTTCAAAGTTCCCTTCACCAATATTTAGTGCAAATTTTGAGGCTCTATCTAAATTATCCCGGAGCTGATTACTTGATAAAATAATATCGTTCATCTCATCAGTAGTTTCATCAATTCTATCACCTAAATCACCTATTGCTAACCGGTCTAATTGATCAATAGGACGTTGTAGGGAGGTGTTTAAAGTTCGAATTACTAATAATGAAGAACCTACTGCAAGAATTGCAAAAAAGGCTGTTACAAAAGCAATTGATGAATTGGCAGATTCAATATCTTCATTAATCCTTTTTACATCATCTAACATGGCTTTACGCTGTTGTAATGATAAAGGACCTAAATAATCTCGGATTTCAGCCTTAAGAGGAGATATTGTAGTAAGAAGATACTCAACGATATATTCGTCTACTTCTGTTTTCTTTTTAAAGCTTTCTAATTTTAGACGTAGTGTAAGAGAATCGTAAGCTTCTACATCTTCTTGAATAGCAGCAAAATCTGTAATGTGCTGTTCAAAATATAATTCTAAATCATCCTGACCGTGTTTATATTCTTTCAGTAAAATACCAAGGGCATCAATTGAGCGTCGGTCTTGAGAGGTTAACTGCTTTCCTAGTTCCTCTAATTTTTCTAATGCTGGTAAAATGTCGGTATCCCAAAGAGAGTTACGAGCATCTTTATAACTATCATCTTTAGTTAAAAAATACCCCCTCTGTGCAGCAGATACTCTATCTAAACCTGCATTAATTCTTGAGGTCATAACAGTGATAGGGTTCCTTGTTTGGATAACCCTATCACCGACATCACTAACTAATTTATTTTGAAAAACAACTAGAATAGTGAATGTAATAAGTATCAAAAGGTAAGATGTGGTTAAAAGTACATTTCTACCTTGAATGGTTCTGAAACTAAAATATCGTGTTAATTGACGTTTTAGTATATCTGTATCAATTTTTTTCTTCATTGAGAAGTCTATTTTCTGCTTTAAGACGTAGAACGTTAGCAGAAAACTAACCCTCTACAAATCAAGAATTTGAGCCACGAGAAGTCATACCTTCTTGATAACATTTTCTACACCTTGCTTCATAAGAATCTGTCTCACCTAATAAAACTTGTTCTTCTGATGCCGTTAGTCTGTAAGAGTACAATGCAGGCTCACCACAATTAACACAAATAGCGTGCAATTTTGTTACGTATTCTGCAATTGCCATTAATTGTGGCATAGGTTCGAAAGGTTTTCCTTGAAAATCCATATCTAAACCACAAACAAGAATACGATGACCAGCATTAGCCAACTCTACACAAACATCAACCAAAGTGTTGTCGAAAAATTGTGCCTCGTCAATAGCTATAACTTCATTTTCGCTAACATATTGTGTAATTTCCCTTGCAGTCTTCACTGGAGTTGAAATTATTGAGTTTGCATTGTGCGAAACAACATTTTCTTCGTGATAACGGGTATCTACTGCTGGTTTAAAAATATGAACAACTTGCTTAGCAATTGCAGCTCTGTTTACTCGACGAATTAACTCTTCAGTTTTGCCAGAGAACATTGAGCCACACACTACTTCAATCCATCCAATTCTTTTTTCTTCAGTACGGTCTTGAAATCTAGGTTCTACAAACATGATAATTATTAAATTTACTCGGGGGGCAAAGATAGTATTTTGATTGCTTTAAAACATACAAAGATTAGAAATGCTTTTGTAGATATTGTTAACTTTGCATAGTATAGAAAAATAAAAACAAATAATGTCAAATAAAGAAAAAGTCTTAATAGTTGTGGTTGGTCCTACTGCTGTTGGAAAAACAGATTTTTGCGTTCAACTAGCTAAAAAATTATCTACAGAAGTGGTATATGCCGATTCAAGACAATTTTTTAAGGAGATGCAAATTGGAACTGCTCGCCCAACCGTAGAAGAGATGCTAAATGTACCTCATCATTTTGTTGGACACCTATCTATTAAAGATGAATATAGCTTTGGACATTATGAAAAAGATGCATTAAAATTATTAGATCATCTTTTTTTAAAACATGACTTTGTAATTTTATCTGGAGGTTCTGGAATGTATGTTGATGCTGTTACTAAAGGTATAGATCCTATGCCTACAAGTAATGATGATGTAAGAAACCGTCTAAATCAAAGACATAAAGATGAAGGATTAACTCCTTTACTAAAAGAACTTGAAATAAAAGATCCGGAATATTATCAAAAGGTTGATAGAGCAAATTACCAACGTGTAATTAGAGCACTAGAAGTAATGGAAATTACTGGTGAGAAATATTCATCTCAAAGAAAAGAATATGTTGCTGAACGTCCTTTCAAAATTTTAAAAATAGGGTTAGATAGAGATAGAAAAGAACTCTATGACCGTATAAATTTAAGAATGGATTTAATGCTTGATAATGGACTTTTAAAAGAAGTAGAAAGCTTATTACCTTACAAACATAAAAATGCCTTACAAACTGTAGGCTATAAAGAAATATTTGATTTTTGGGACGGTAAGCACGATTGGGATAAAGCTGTTGAACTACTAAAAAGAAATAGTAGAAGATATGCTAAAAAACAATTAAGTTGGTTCAGAAGAGACGAGGCTACACATTGGATTAACCCTTCTGAGTTAAATAAAGCCCTAGAAATAATTAAAAACCTTGATTAACCTAGACGTATGTCAGATATATTTAACAAAGAAGGCGACACTTTATCAATCCTTTTTAATGCCGCATCTCAAGGAGTGGTAATATGTAACAGAAAAGGAAAAATAGTTGCCATTAATCCAATGGCCGTATCTATTTTTGGGTATGAAGGTGAAGAGCTTATTGGTGCTGATTTAGAAGCACTTTTACCAGATTCACTAAAAAAATCACATAAAGAGCTAAGAGAAAATTATATTAAAGACCCTAAAACCAGACCAATGGGATTAGGTAAAGAATTTATTGCTCAGAAAAAGAACGGTACTATTTTTTATGTTGAAGTAAGTATTAGTCACCTTCAAATAGAAAATGAATTTCATGTGGCTGCATTTGTTCATGATATCTCAAAAAGAAAAGAAATTGAGCTACAAGTGCTCGAACAAAGACAGCTTTTAGAATACTATGCTGATTATGCTCCTGCTGCCATTGCAATGCTAGATAGGGATTATAATTATTTGGTTGCTAGTAATAGGTGGAGCCAAACTTTATTAACAAAGTCTTCTGATATAATTGGTACAAACCTTTCAGGCACTACCAAGTTTAAGCCAGAATGGTATTCTATTTTTGATAAGGTTTTAAAAGGAGAAAAATCTGGAACAAAACTAGATTACATTCAGAGAAAAGATAATCAAAGTATTTGGTTAGAATGGGAAGCACACCCTTGGTATAATAATAACCAAGAAATAAGCGGTATTATTCTTTTTGCAGAAGATGTAACAGAAAGAATAGAAAATGAGAGCAAAGTAAAACAATACATGCAAGAACTCATTTTAAAAAATAGAGAACTTGAAGACTTTGCTTATGTAAGTTCCCATGATCTACAAGAGCCTTTACGAAAAATTCGAGCTTTTGGTGATAGGTTACAACGTAAAGAAAAAGATAACCTTTCTGAAAAAGGACAAGATTATATAGATAGAATGCTGAACTCCGCAGAGCGAATGCAGCAATTAATATCAGACCTTCTCCGTTTTTCTAGAATTTCATCTAAAGCAAAACCTTTTGTATCTATAGATCTCAATAAGGTGTTAACGGATGTTATTTCAGATCTTGAAATTGCAATTAATGAATCTGGTGCTGATCTTCGCATTGTTAAACTACCAACAATAAAAGGTGATGAGACGCAGATGAGGCAATTGTTTCAAAATTTAATCTCAAATGCTATTAAATTTAGAAAGAGCGATCAACATCCAATCATCTCAATCAGTTTAGAAAAAGATCAAAGTAAACAGAATGAAATTTCCATCCTTTTTAAAGACAATGGAATTGGTTTTGATGAGAAATATAATGAACGTATTTTTCAAATATTCCAACGTTTAGAAGGAAGAAAGTATAATGGTTCTGGTATTGGGCTTGCAATTTGTAAAAAGATTGCTCAACGACATGGCGGCGATATTACCGCAAAAAGTGAAAAGGGTGCTGGTGCCGAATTTACGGTTACGTTACGTATAGATATGGAGGAGAATTAAGATAAACCTCCAAATATTAATTTTTTAATAAGATAGATAAAATGTCATTATCAGATTATCCTATGACAATTCTTTACGCAGATGACGATCCAGAAGATCGGATGCTTACACAAGAGGCATTTGAGGAAAGTAAACTTGCGTCTAACTTGATATTTGTAGAAGATGGAGAGGAACTTATGGAGTATCTAAATCACAAAGGAAAATTTAGTGATAAAGAAAAATACCCTAAACCAGACCTTATTCTTCTTGATTTAAATATGCCTAAAAAAGATGGCAGAGAATGTCTAAAAGAAATTAAATTAGATGATTCTTTAAAAAAGATACCTGTTGTTGTATTAACAACATCAAATGATGAAGAAGATGTGCTAAAAACTTATAACTTAGGGGTTAGCTCATTTATTACAAAACCTGTAACCTTTGATTCAATGGTTGACATTGTTAAATCATTAAATCAATATTGGTTTCAAATAGTGCGATTACCGAATTAATTATTTAATGATATGCCTTTTTCGAATAAATTAGATCAACCACATATGGTCGTCAGAGTTCTTCTGATTGACGACGATGAGGATGATTATATCATTACAGAAGATATTCTGGATGATATCCCTTATCGAAATTATGAATTGGATTGGGTATCTAATTTTGATGATGCTATTTCTATCATCAATCATGGTGTACATGATGTGTACATTGTAGATTATCTACTTGGTGCTAAAAGTGGTCTTGACCTAATAATAGAAGCACTAAAAGATAGTAAACACAAACCTTTTATTCTCCTTACAGGACAAGGAGATGTAAGAGTTGATGAGAAAGCAATGACTGTGGGAGCTTCTGACTATTTGGTTAAAGGCCAGATGACTCCGCAACAATTGGAAAGAGCAATTAGGCATAGTATTCTACATAGTAGGCACTTAAATCATATTAGTGAGCTGAACGAAAAATTAGAGCAAAGAGTACAAGATAGAACTAGACAACTAGATAAAGCTATCAAAACTTTACAACGCTCTAATGAAGATCTTGAGCTACAAATTAATGAACGAAAAAAAGCTGAAGAAGAACTCTTAAAGAGTCAGGCAATTTATAAAATCATTGCACATAATTTTCCTTATGGTATTATTGCCGTTTTAGATGAAAATCTAAAATATATGTTTGCTGATGGAACAGGTTTTAAAGAATTAGAACTTGATGCACGTAAAATAATTGGTGCTCAATTTTTTCAATTTCTCCGAAAAAATGATCCTAGTAAAGCAAAAGAATATGATGCAAGATTTGAACTTGCCAAATCTGTAATAGTTTCTGGAGAAGAGCAGATTTTTGATTTCGATTTTAAAGATCTAAATTATTCTGTAATTGTAGTGCCTATTAAAAATAGTAGAAAGCAAACAAAGCAGGTTTTAGTAGTAATGTTAAACATTACACAGCAGCGTAAAGCTGAATCTGAAATAAGAAAATCTTTACAGAAAGAACGTGAACTAAGTGAGTTAAAAAGTAGATTTGTTTCTATGGCCTCTCATGAGTTTAGAACACCTCTAAGTACTATAATGTCGTCGGTTTCTTTAATTTCTAGATATACCTCTGAAGAATATCATGAAAAAAGGAATAAACATATCAAACGTATCAAATCAAGCGTTAACAATCTTACACAAATCTTGAATGATTTCCTTTCAATTAGTAAATTAGAGGAAGGAAAATCATTGGTACATAAATCAACTTTAAAGGTTGATGATTTTATTGAAGGATTGTGTGATGAGATGTCTCCTGTTAAAAAACAAGGACAGAAAATAATTATCAAACACACTGGAGATACGTTGATAAAAACAGATGCTCAAATTCTTAAAAATATCATTATTAACCTGCTCTCGAATGCTATCAAATATTCCGGACATGGTAGCAGAATATGGGTTGATAGCTGTATAGATGAGGACAACCTACAAATAAGAATTAAAGATGAAGGAATGGGTATTCCTGAAAAAGATCAAGTTCATTTATTTGATCGATTCTTTAGAGCTGAAAATGCAATGAACATCCAAGGAACTGGCCTTGGATTGAATATAGTTAACAAATATCTTGAAATGCTTAATGGGAAAATATCTTTTGAGAGTATTGAAGATAAAGGCACAACATTCTCAATTACAATACCGAAAAAAATAATATTAAATGAAAAAGATACTACTCATAGAGGATAATCCTGAAATGCGTGAAAACACTTCAGAAATACTTGAGCTTTCAAATTATGATGTTATAACAGCAGAAAATGGTAAAGTAGGTGTTGAAAAAGCAAGAGCTCAGCATCCTGATTTAATTATTTGTGATATCATGATGCCTGAACTTGATGGTTACGGTGTTCTTTTTGCTTTAAGCAAAGACCCTAATACAGCAAGTATCCCATTTATTTTCTTAACGGCAAAAGCAGAAAAATCTGACTTTAGAAGAGGAATGAGCCATGGTGCTGATGACTATATTTCTAAACCTTTTGACGACGTTGAGCTATTAGATGCAATCGAAAGTCGCTTAAAAAAGAGCGATATAGTTAGAAAACACTATGAGCAATCACCAGAAGGATTTGATTCTTTTATTAGTGATGCTAGAGGTATGAATAACTTGGATAAACTTTCTGAAAATAGAAAAACACGTTCTTACAAAAAGAAAAGTGTTCTTTTTTATGAAGGAGACCATCCAAATGCTTTACTACAAATAGTAAGTGGTAAAGTAAAAACATATAAAACAAACGAAGACGGAAAAGAATACATTACAGGTATTCATGGCCCAGGAGAATTTCTTGGTTATGTTGCTTTATTAAAAGATGTACCTTATCCAGAATCTGCAATGGTATTAGAAGAGTGCGAAATTACTTTAATTCCAAAAGAAGATTTCTTCTCTTTAATACATAGCAATAGAGACGTATCTCATTCATTCATCAAATTATTAACTAAAGAGGTGATTGAACAAGAAGAGAAACTACTAAAACTTGCCTATGGATCTGTTAGACAAAGAGTTGCAGAAGTTTTACTTCAATTAGACAAACGCTATCAACAAGGTCCTAATGAGAGAATGTCGATCACTAGAGATGATTTAGCAAAAATTGTTGGTACAGCAAAAGAAACTTTAATTCGAACTTTATCAGATTTTAAAGATGAAAAGTTGATCGAAATTAAAGATAAAAACATTACAATTATTGATTTAGCTAAGCTTGAACGCCTAAGTCATTAATTAAAAATACTCAGAATTATCCGGGGCCTGCAATGTATTTTGCAGGCTTTTTTTTTGAATCCTTTTTTTTAAATATTCCTGCTTTATATTTGTATACACAAAAACACCACTAACCAATACAAAAGGTTAGATATAACTACTATGAAAACTAATTGTGTTTTTGTATATTCATATATTAAGATGGAAATATTTAAGACAACCATCTTTCTAAAGACACTCTATTTGTGGATTCAATTATTTTGACTTGTATTGTCAGATAATCTATTTATAAAATATTATATGGCTAGTACTAAGGTACAAACACAGTTAAAGGACAAATTAAAAGAAGTATTTGGATATAATCAGTTCAGAGGTAACCAAGAAGTGATTATTCAACATATCCTTGATAGAAAGAATACTTTTGTAATTATGCCTACAGGTGCAGGTAAGTCATTATGCTACCAGCTACCTGCTCTTATGCAAGAAGGGACAGCCATTGTTATTTCTCCTCTGATAGCTTTAATGAAAAATCAGGTGGACCAATTACAAGCACTTGGCGTTGATGCTAGTTTCTTAAACTCTACTTTAAGTAAAAGTGAATCTAACCGTGTTAAAAAAGAAACACTAGAAGGAAAAACTAAACTACTTTATGTAGCTCCTGAATCTTTAACTAAAGAAGATAACATAGAACTACTTCGAAAATCGAACATTTCATTTATAGCTATAGATGAAGCACACTGTATTTCCGAATGGGGTCATGATTTTAGGCCCGAATATAGAAGAATAAAGCAAATTATTGAGGCTATTGGTGATTTACCAATTATTGCACTTACAGCAACTGCTACTCCTAAGGTTAGAGCTGATATCCAGAAAAACCTTAAGATGGAAGACGCCAATATATTTTTGTCATCTTTCCATAGAGATAATTTATTCTATGAAATTCTACCCAAAACAGAGCCTAAAGTTCAATTGATTCGTTTTATTAGGAATCATCAGAACAAATCAGGAATTATCTATTGTCTGAGCCGTAAAAAGGTGGAAGAGGTTGCAGAATTTCTTCGCATCAATGGCGTAAATGCCCTGCCCTATCATGCGGGTATGGACTCAGCACAAAGAATGGGAAATCAAGATGCCTTCCTTAACGAAGATTGTGATGTAATTGTAGCAACAATTGCATTCGGTATGGGTATTGATAAACCCGATGTTCGTTTTGTAATTCACTACGATGCCCCAAAATCTTTAGAAGGTTATTACCAAGAAACTGGTCGTGCGGGAAGAGATGGGTTAGAATCTTTCTGTATGATGCTTTTTAGTGAAAGTGATATCGCTAAACTAGAAAAGTTTCATAAAGATAAATCTGTTACAGAAAGAGAGAATGTCCATATTCTACTTCAAGAAATGAGTTATTATGCTCATTCCTCTGTTTGTAGAACGCGGCAGTTACTTCATTACTTTGGAGAAGATGTTGAACACAACTGTAACCATTGTGATAACTGTAAAACTAAACATGCTTCTTTTAATGCTAAAGATCAGATTCTATTAGCACTTAAAACTGTAGAAGAAACGGAATCAAGATTTGGTATAGAGCACATTTGTAATGTACTAACAGGTACTAAATCTGATTATGTTGAAAGTTACAATCATACCGAAATTAGCACCTTTGGTAAAGGAAGTGAATTTGATAATCAACATTGGGAGTCTATCATTAGACAATCAATGATTAACAGTTTCTTATCTAAAGATGTTGAAAATGTAACGCTAATTAAGGTAACTGAAAAAGGTAAAAAGTACCAGAAGGAGCCTTATAATTTAGATTATACGCAAGATTATCAGTGGCCGTCAGAATTAGAAGCTTTAAATGAAGAAGCAGTTGTAAAGAACGCTTTCGATAAAGAGCTATTCGATATTCTAAAAGCAAAAAGGAAAAAAGTTGCTAACCAAAAAGGAATTCCACCTTATGCAATTTTTCAAGAACCTTCGTTAGAAGAAATGGCGACTTCTTACCCTACAACACAAGAAGAATTAATGCAAATTAATGGTGTTGGAGCAGGTAAAGCAAAAAAATTCGGTAAACCATTTATTGATATAATTGCCGATTATGTTGAGAAAAATGAAATTACAACGGCAAAAGACGTAGTTGTAAAATCTACAGTCAACAAGTCAAAATCAAAAATATCTATTATTCTACAAATTGATAGAAAACAAGATATTGAAGATATTGCCGAATCATTAAAAATATCTTTTGATGATGTACTTGATGAAATAGAAAACATCTGTGATTCTGGCACTAAACTAAATCTTGATTACTATATAGAAACGATAATGGATGAAGAGAGAATGGATGAAATCTATGATTACTTCATGCAAGCAGAATCGGATGATTTAAATTTAGCATACGATGAATTAGATGAAGAAATTGGTGAAGATGAAATTAGATTAATTCGTATTAAATTCTTATCAGAAGTTGCGAACTAATTCTTAATATACATTGCTTGTAAATGGGTTATTTGATTTAATTATCAAGTAGCCCATTTATTTTTTAGACCTTTTTAAACAAAAAAATCAAAGATCTAATCAGCTTCAATCTATCTTAACAAATGTATTATTTCTGTACTCTGTTACTATAGGATATACTATGGTTAATATTTTACTACTACATTTGCTATAAAAGAAAGCATATCAAAATAAAAAAAATGAATACAACTAAACTAAGTACAGAAAGTATATTACCACTTACCTGTTCTAGATCTGGATCGTGTTGCTTTGGTAAGGCAGTAATGCTCAACCCATGGGAGGTACTAAGTTTCAGTAGAGAAAAAAAAATTACTGCTAGAGAGTTTCGTGATCTTTACTGTGAGTTTGGTGGTATTCGATTAATATTTAATGGTAAAACTGATAAAAAAGGACAAAAAGCATGTAGCCAATATGTAGATAATTTTGGATGCAGTGTTCATTTAGGACGCCCATTAGCTTGCCGTCTTTATCCTTTAGGCAGACAAATTCAATTTGATAAAGCAAACTATATATATGAAGGAAAACAGTTTCCTTGTCTAACAGATTGTGCTGAAGTTTTAGATTTGCCTCAACTGAGTGTAGGTGAATACCTTAAAGGACAAAAAGCAGAACCATTTGAAATTGCTCAAGATGAATATCTAAAAATAATGCAAGGTATTGCTGATATTGGGTTTGAACTACTTCTTGATACAGGTTTAGCTGTATCTGGTGATACAAAAACATTAGCTGCATGGCGAAAAAGTGGGAATGAAAAACCTGAATTATTAGCACAACAAATTGGTTCTGAATGGTTAGATTATTTGATGATACCACAAATAGATCTAGAAATTAATGATCCCATTATTTTTGCTCAAAAACATAATGAGTTTCTTATGTCTAAAATACAAGAGCAATTTGGAGGATTACAAACTTTTGAGGAAGTACACGAGGCTTCTGTTCTTTTAATTGCTGTGGCTTTACACTTATCAAGAGGTTTAGGTGCAGATACAAAAGGAATTGCAGAGCATTGGGTAGAAACAGCAAAAAGTCACGGTGCTAAAGAGTAACTGTAACAAAAGTCTCTACAAAGTAAAATCAATATACCCTGTAAAACTTAAATGGTAATTTTGAGGAAGTCTTTTTTTATTTAAAATTCTACTTTTACTCCATAACTATCAAACAATTATGGAAAATAAAAGAAGTTTTTTTTGGCTACTCTTACTTACAATGTCTCATTCAATTATGGGACAAATAAACCCTGTATCAGACCCTGAAAACACACAAAAGTGGGTATTAAATAAATGGGTAAGTGATGAATTTAATGGAACTGAATTAAATAAAACAAAATGGTGGGTTCTTGGTGAAAATAATGATTATAGAAATAAATGGAAAGGACGTGCTCCTGGCCAGTTTGCTCCTCAAAATGTAAAGGTGGAAGGAGGAAAATTAATTCTAAAAAGTCAATGGGAACCTTCATTTCTATTTGCCAACGAAACAAATGATGGCTATTATTATGGTGGTTCTGCTACAGAAGCAGATCTATCAAGTCCAATTACACAAGCATGTGTAATGAGCGAGACTTTTTTCCAATATGGCTACATGGAAATTAAATGTAAAATAGCTGATGCTCCAGTTACTTCTGCCTTTTGGACTACAGGTTATCACAGTGAAATAGATATGGTAGAAAATTATGGAAAACTACCAATTGGCAACCCAGAAAACCGACCTTTAGATTTAGAAAAAAAATATAGAACTAATTTAATTAGTTGGGATCCGGACCAAGCTGAAGATCATAAAGATTGGAAAGTTGAAAAGGTGATGGATGTGAGAATGGCTGATGATTATTACATATTTGGATTTGAATGGGATAAAGAATATGTAAAAACTTATTTTAATGGTCAATTAATTCAATCTGCAACAAGAGAAGAATTAGAAGCTAAAGACCAATGGAAGCACGATTACCCTCAAGAAATTTGGTTCGATTCAGAAGTTTTTAGATGGTATGGTTTACCAACCCAACAAGATTTAGCAACTCCTGCAGAATTTTTAATTGACTATGTAAGAATATGGCAAAAAGAAGAAACTAAATCTTTTTTCGATGCACTTAGTTTCGAGGGGCCGTTTTATTTTAATGGAAGAAGTATTAACTGGTGGTCTGGAAGAAATTCTTATTGGAGAATGAAAAGTGATAAAGTGCTTACTGGAGACTTTAGTTTACGCTTTCAACATAAAGCTCCTTTTAATGGAGACTATTCTATATTTTCACCTTATGGATCTATCAACCTCCCCGAAGGTGCTAATTCAATTTCTTTTTCTATTTGGATTGACGAGTCTACTTCCATTAATGAATTTGATATTATTCTCAATAAACCATTTACCACAATTACTCTTGATATTACTACAATAGAAAAAGGAAAATGGGTAAAAGTTGAGGCTCCTTTTAACAGACCTTCCGCATCTGATACTAATATAATAAATGGAGATAGGCTTCAGATAAAACTTAAATCATCTGCAATTAATAGTACAAGTGCTTTAATCTATATCGATGATATCGTTTTCGAATCCACTAATAATGGCGGTATACCTGAGTACCCTTTCCCAGATGATACTTATCCAGAGCAAGAGTATCCTGATAACGATATTCCTACAGGAATTAATAATACAAACAATGTTGATTGGGATGTTTACCCTAACCCTACTTCTAATCTGTTTACAGTTAAATCGATATTGAATGGTAATATCAAAATTTATAATTCAACTGGAGTATTAGTTAAGACTATATCAAAAGATAATCAAGAAGTTATTGTACCAACACAGACTTTTTCTAAAGGAGTCTACTATGTAGTTCTAGAAACAATAGAACATGTAGTAACACGTAGAATAATTATTGAATAAATATTTCACCAAAATAAAAACCCTTTTTCTCCATTATAAATTATGAAGAAAAAGGGTTTTTATTTTTAGAGTATATTACTTTATTTTTTAGGAACTGGGAAACCTCTGTCCTTCATTAAAGCATCTATGCTAGCATCATGCCCTCTAAATTTTCTATATGCCTCAGCAGGGTCCATAGCATTACGTGGAGCAAATAAGTATTTAACTAGCTTATAAGCAACATCTTTATCATAAAAGCCTTGAGGTGCTTCTGCAAATACCTCTGCTGCATCTGAAGTCAATACATCTGCCCATAGGTAACCATAATATGCAGCGGCATAACCTTCTCCTGAAAACACATGACCGAATTGAGTTGAACGGTGTCTCATTACAATCTCTTTTGGCATTCCTAATGCTGTTAGTGTTTCTTTTTCAAATGATACAGGATCTATATTTGTAGGATCTACTGTATGGTATTTCATGTCCATTAAAGCAGAAGCTAAATATTCTGTTGTACTAAACCCTTGATTAAAAGCCGATGCTGCTTTTATTTTCTTCACTAAAGAAGCTGGCATAGGTTTACCTGTTTTTTGATGTACAAGAAAACCATTAATCACTTTATCTGTAGATAACCAACGCTCTAATAATTGAGATTGAAATTCTGTATAATCTCTTACTCCACTATTTGATTTAGGATACTTTACATTAGCTGATAAGAAATGTAACGCATGGCCAAATTCATGGAAGAATGTCTCAGCATCGCTCCAAGAAACTAAAGATACCTCTCCAGGTGCAGGCTTAATAAAGTTTGAATTGTTAGATGCTAATACAATTTTATCTCCTTCAAAAGAAGTAAAACTTCTGTAAGTTGTTGCCCAAGCACCAGAACGTTTTCCTTGTCTAGCATAAGGATCTAAATACCATAAACCAATCACTTTAGTTGTAGATTTGTAAGATACCTCCCAAACACGAACATCTTCTTGAAAAACAGGAACTTTACCCTTTGGTAATTCTTTAAATTCAAAATCAAAAAGCTCACCAGCTACAAAAAACATTGCTTCACGCAATTTCTCTAACTGAAGGTATTGCTTCACTTCATCAGAATCTAAATCATATTTATCTTTTCTAACTTTTTCTGCGTAATAACGATAATCCCAAGGTTCAATAGTTATTTTATCACCACGTTTATTTGCTACAGATTGCATGTCTGCTACTTCTTCTGTTACACGAGCTGTAGAAGCTTTCCAAACTTTCTCCATCAAGTCCATCGCATTTTTAGGATTCTTAGCCATTCTATCTTGTAATCTCCAAGTAGCATAATTATCAAAACCTAAAAGGTGAACGCGTTCATTACGTAATTTCAGAATTTCAGCAATAATCTTATTATTATCATGTTCGTCTCTATTGTCACCTCTTTTAATATAATTTGACCAAACAACCTCTCTTAGGTTTCTTTCGTCTGAGTACGTTAAAAATGGCTCCATAGAAGAACGTGTATTTGTTATAGCATACTCTCCGGCGTGACCTTTCTCCTCTGCTGTTTTTGCTGCAGATTTTATATATGATTCTGGTAAACCGTTTAATTGATCTTTCTTTAAGTAGACAACATAATTTTCTTCATCAGCTAATACATTATTAGAAAAATCATTGTATAAACTAGATAATTTTTGATTGATCTTGGCATATTGCTTCTTTTTTGCTGCATCAAGATCTGCTCCATTCATTACAAAACTTGAGTAAATTAACTTTACTATTCGTTGTTCTTCATCTCCTAAGGCTTTTAATTGAGAAGCCTCATAAACAGATTTTATACGTTTAAATAACTTTGTATTTTGACTTATTTTAGAGGAATAAGATGAGATTTTTGGTGCTAACTCTTTACTTATTTCTCTTAATTCTGGAGACGACATGTTACTTCTCCAAATTCCATAATAAGTAAAAGCTCTATCTAATGGTTTGCCTGCTTTTTCCATGGCAATAATTGTATTCTCAAAAGATGGAGCTTCTGTATTGTTTGCTATAATATCAATTTCTTGAAGATGCATTTCCATACCGTCTTCAACTGCTCCTTTAAGATCTGATAAATGCATTTTATCAAACGCAGGGACTCCTCCATAAGGACCTGTCCATTCTTGTAATAAAGGGTTATTTGATTCTGTCATGTTATTTGATGAACAGCTAAATAATAAACAACTCAGTCCAACGATAATTGTACTAATTGAAAAGGATTTCATAATAAATGATTTTTGATTGTTGAAGTTAATGAACACATTGACAAAAATCAGAAATAGATATCCAACCACTCTCAATTGGAGTATGCTAAAACTGATTATCAATTATGATGTAAAACTGAAGAAAATTAGTTCTACTTATAAGATAGGTTATGATTAATTACGGTTATCAAGTCCCCAATTAAGTTTCTTTCGAAGTGTTTCTAAGAATTTATCTCCACCTCCAATACTTACTAGTTTTGCTTTAAAAGCACATTTTTTCACGGCAAGTTCAATTGTTGCATCTACTGCCTCAGACCTTGAATCTAAGGATACTAGGAAGTTTTTACTTCGTCCTTCTATTTCGAAAGAAATTACACTTTGATCTGAAACAATTAAAGGACGCACATTTAAATTATGCGGACAAACAGGTGAAATAATAAAATTTTCTGAACCAGGTATTACAACAGGACCTCCTACACTTAAGGAGTAACCTGTAGAACCAGAAGGTGTAGATACAATCAAACCATCTGCCCAATATGAGTTAAGGTACTCCCCATTTAAATAAGTATGAACCACAATCATCGAAGAAGTATCTCTTTTAAGAATTGTAAATTCATTTAGTCCAAACTTTATGCCGCCAAATAGGTCTTCTCTATCACTTACTAAACCCAACATTGTTCTTTCATCAATAGAATAATATCCATTAATTAAAGAATCTAATGTTTTAGAAAAATTTTCTCTCTGAATAGATGCTAGAAAGCCCAACCTTCCTGCGTTAACTCCAACAATAGGAATCTCTAACTCTTGTACATACGTTAGTGCTTGTAGAAGAGTACCATCTCCTCCAATAGAAATCATGAAATCTACACCTCTCAATTCTTCTGTTGTACTGAATACACTAAGCTGAGCATACATTTCTGGTGCTACTTTTTCCAAATAAGGTGCTAAAGCATCAGAAATTATTAATTCAAATTCAACTCTATTTAAAATATCTTGAATTGAATCAATTAAAAATTTACTTCTTTCCGTTTCAAGTTTTCTACTGTGTAAAGCGAGTTTCATTCTAAAGTTCTAAGTAACGCATTAAATTATCTAAACGATCCTGACTGTTATCAGAATTCTCCGTAAGAGATGAAGAATAAATCACATTTAAACTAAAACGTTCAAAAGTTGCCAAAACAGGTTCTACCTCTACTTTATTCAATTTTAAGGTAACAATAACCATTTTAGGATCATTCTTATCGGCTTCAACAAAAACACTTAGAATCTTAATGTTATTTTGTTCTACCCATCTACTTAAATCTTCTAGGGAATAATGGATAGCTTCCATACGTAATGCAATGATATTTCCTTTTATCTGATCGGAATGCATTCGTGCTATCTTCTGCATCATGTCATCTATTATGATAGTGCCATGGTATTTATTTTCTTTATCGACAACAGGGACGATTTCAACATCATATTCATCTACTACTCTGAGTACATCATAAAGATGGGCAGCAGGAAGAACAGATACCTCTTCGAAGGATAATGGTAACTTTACAGATTTCACACCCTGACTTAAGTCTAAATCAAAGAAATCTCGTTCCATCACCATTCCTAAGTAACGGTCTTCTTCTACAACTGGTAAAGAGAGAATATTACATTCTTCAAAATAAGAAAATACACACTCAAGACTTGTGTCTTTGTGTATTGCTGGTAATGTGGTTGTCAACAGATCTTTTGCTAATTGCATACATCTAAATATTTTGATGAAAAGATATGTATAAACACAATTTGGGAGATAAATCACTGATATACATCAACTTTACCTCCCAAATTATGAAATAGTATTATTATATACTCTAATTTCTCTGTTCTATTTTTAGAGAAATTATTTGAAGGTTTCTCTAAACTACATTATTACTAGTTATTTCTCAAGAAATCGTCTACTAACATGTTAAATCTATTCGGATGTTCCATCATTGGAACATGACAACATTTATCTACAAAGAACAAAGTTGAATTTGGTATTAAACGATTAAACTCATGCCCTGCATGTGGAGGAGTAATTGTATCGTTAAGCCCCCAAATTAATAAAGTAGGGCATTTTATATCTTTAAGCTCGTTACGTAGGTTGTGTTTCTGTGCAGATCTTGCATAGTATACAATACGTAAACATTTTGCATTATCAGAAGTCACCTCGTAAACTTCGTCTACAAGTTCTTTAGTAGCTACTTCAGGATTGTAGAATGTATAACCTACTCTATCCTTAATAAAATCATAACTACCTCTTTTTGGGTAAGATAATCCCATACCCGATTCATATAATCCTGAACTACCTGTTAAAATTAATTTTTTAACGCAATCCGGATTAGCTAATGTAAACATTAAAGCAACGTGACCTCCTAAGCTATTTCCTAATAAAGAAAATTCATCGAAGCCAAATTCAGAAACAAATTTTTCTGTATAAGCGACAAGGCCTTCCAAGTTTGATTCACTTCTTGGTGAATCATAAATTGGAAGCATTGGAATAACCACACGGTATCTACCTGAAAAATAACTTAGCACTTCTGCCCAGTTACTAAGAGCTCCGAAAAGTCCATGTAGTAAAATTAGAACTTCTCCTTCTCCTTCATCAATGTATTTGAATCCGTCTTTTTCTCGAATAGTTAAACTCATATTGCTTATTTACTATTATCGTTGCTATAAAAATACGTGCAAAGATACTATTTAATTTAACCTTTACACATTAACAGTATATCTTAAAGATCAAGGTTGTATTAATTTTGATCTTTATTCACAAACATTATTTCCTTAAATTGTTCAAAAAGAACTCCCCCCTCATTAAACAAGTATTTTAAATCCTTTTTATTTAACTGATTATCAACAGAAATCCTACCCTCTTCAACTAATAGGTCTGTAATATACATTGCCATTCCACAAGCAACATTTTCAGAAATAGCACCAGCACATTGATCAACAATTTTTTCTGAATCTCTTTCAGATAAAAGTGAATTGTTAAATACATACCCTACCGCTTCAGTTCTAGTCCACAATAAATTATGAATGCCCAAATCTGTTTCCATATAAATAGCATTTTGCAAACGCCACATTGTCCAAGCAATTCTTTGGTCTAGAGATGCCTTTATAAAATAATTATATAAATAGACATTCTTCCAAAATTCTTCCATAAATGGAATAGCTAAATTTCTTCTAAAGAGAGGTAACGAAGTATTTGTTATAATGCTTCCTTTCCATTGGTGCTCTGCAGCCATACTTAAAGCAGTTGGCTGTAGCGTATTTTGGGTATAAATAGAAATAGAATCTGAGAAATATATTTTACTTTTTCTACTGTAATCAAAACTCCCATCAAAATAAAAAGGTTCAATTGATACCCCATCCAGTATGCTAGGTTGGATATAATATTCTACTTGTTTTTCATCTGCGAAGTACTGAGGTGCAGCAGAAAAGACTTGTATAAAGTCAGCAATATACAAGTCTACTCCTAATGATGCGTTTTTATTATTTTTCTTAAAGTAAATTTCAGCTTTTTCCTTTAAGGTAGTTCCTTCTTCTATCCCTGCCTCTTGAAACAAGGATCTTAATTTTTTCTTTTCTCTATAAACTAACTTCTTACCAAGATTATACATTATTTGAGGGCGGTACTCATAATCAATGGTTTGATCATTAAAACCTAATGTTCTCTTTAACCTTTGCTGATAATAGGGAACACCCAAATCATATTGCATAACGGTAATTTCAGAAGGAGCTTGCTGCATTATCAATTCTGTAACTGTTCGTCTTAGTGCATCAAATGATGGAATAACAGCTCCTTCTAAGGCTCTTTTTATTCCATATTTAAGCTCTGGAATATTTTTACGTACTCGTTCATCATCAGAACTTTCTATCTTATGCAAGAAATCTTGATAGATAATGTTCTTTTCAAGAGGAACATCTAAAAAAGTTACTAATTGTTCTTCAACCCTTCTAAGAATACTTTGAGGAGGTTTTACTATTTGCTCATTAATATGAAAATGATGAATACAATCTTCTAGCGATTCATCTTTCCTTCTAAATAATATATTTTTGGTAGTAATTAGCTGCTCGCTTTCTGTTGGATGTAATCTATTGCCAGAAATGAGTTCTGATACCTTATCTTGAACCTCTTCTAATCTATGAATGTAATTGTTAGCATCCGTAATTGAATTAATTTCATGATTATTAATCATGAACATTGGCAACTGAACCTGTATTCCATTTATATGATCAATAGCATAGACAGTACCACTATATATATCATTTTCTAAAATCTCATCTTCAATAATAAACTTGAAAATAGCCGCTGAAAATTGTTCTGATTTAGAAAGTTCATCTTGATTATAACGTTCTAAAAACTCAAATTCTTTATGAGAATAATTTACATCTAACTCTTCTTGAAAAATGGACACATCATTTAAATGTCCTTCCATGCCTGGAGTAATATATGGCCACTTAAAAAATTTTGTTTTTGTTAATACCTCAGGGTGTTCTTTAGCATAATCATAAAAAAGACGATCCAATAAAGTATAAAGTTTTGCAGGTTTAAAGTACCACACATTTAACCTGTCTCCTACAAAACTAACAATGCTGGTAAAAATTAGTACACGCACATATAACCACCAATTCATTTTAAAATGATGTATTATCTTATTACGATAATAGGCTCTATAGATACGGTTAAATTTCATTAAAGAAAGTCTTTTACTCCTGTTACTACTATTCTGTTAACAATGTTTTCAGGTTTCAATCAACAATTATCGACCTTAAACTTATACATTTGCAAATACTAGGCTAATAAATCTTAAAGAAAAAGAACATACTCGTTCATTTTCAGTTAATTAAGAAGAACCATCGAGTTTTTATAATTTTGGAAAAAAAGTCACAAAATATAATATCAACAAAAGTAGAAAATTCTACTTTAGATTTTGATACTGTTTTAGCAGTCGCCTTAAATAGCGGACAACCATTTGCGGCCTGGAAAATGCCCAATGAAAATACGCAAAGTATTGTTGTATCCCTACAAAAGGAGGCATTAAGAGTAACTTCGGACCTAGAAAACTTACCTAATGGTTTTTTAGCAAGACCTTTTCAAGATCAAGACAATAAGGCTTTCCTAATTCCTGCTGATATCTATTATACTTCCGACTTACCTGAAATTCAATTTTCTTCAGATTATGATTTTGATACTAAGGTAAAGGTAGAGAAAGCATTAAATGATTTTAAGCACAATAAACCGCTAAAAAAGTGGAAGGACAATATGTTGAAAGAACATTTCCCTCCAACTTCTAAAGAGCACTTTACTTCTATAGTAGATGATAGCATTGAAGCGATGAAAGATGATGCTTTCTTAAAAGTGGTCTTATCTAGAACTAAGGAAGTACCCTTAAAAGATGATTTTTCTCCAATTCATTTCTTTCATAGATTATGTAAAGCATACCCTAATGCATTTATTTCGGTTTGTTTTATACCTAAAGTTGGTCTTTGGATGGGAGCATCTCCTGAAACACTTATTAGCGTAGATGAAAATGGTGTTTTTAGAACGGTGGCTCTAGCAGGAACTCAAGCAAGCAATGGCATGTTACCTAAAGATGCCTCATGGAAAAGTAAAGAAATTGAAGAACAAGCTTTAGTAAGTAGATATATTATTAACTGCTTTAAGAAAATACGTTTAAGGGAATTTGATGAGAAAGGACCTCGTACTGTTGCTGCAGCTCATTTATTACATCTTCGTACAGATTTTAAAGTAGATACAAAAGCAACAAACTTCCCTCAATTAGGTACTGTAATGTTGGATTTATTACACCCAACATCTGCCGTTTGTGGAATGCCTAAAGAAGTGGCTACACAATTTATATTAGACAATGAGCATTACAACCGCTCTTTATACAGTGGATATATAGGACCTATTGGTTTAAAAAATAGAAACCATTTATTTGTAAACCTTAGATGCTTACAAATTTTTAACGACCATGCCCTACTTTATGCAGGTGCGGGTATAACAGAAGACTCTGACGCTGAAAAAGAATGGAAAGAAACAGAAATAAAGATGGATACTATGTTAAAACATCTTCATAGCTAAAAAATAATTTCATACTTTGTCAGTTATAATGCTTTTGGTTGTCTATAAATCAAAAGCATTATTTTTTTAATACAATCAACAAAATTAATATCTATGAAATATCTAATCTCCATAATCAGTTTACTTTTTTTACATCAAATTACTTTCGGTCAAGAAAAAGATATTTATAAAAAATATGGAATTGAAGTAAATACGCTACAACCAGGATTAAATGTTGGCGATATAGCTCCTCAATTTTCTGGAGTTGATCAAAATGGAAATTCAATACAATTATCAGAATTATTAAAAAAAGGACCTGTTGTGGTTAATTTTTTTCGTGGAAGTTGGTGTCCATCATGCTATAAACATTTAAAAAGTTTACGTGATTCTTTAGATGAAATTAATGCAACTGGAGCTACATTAATTATGATTAGCCCGGAAGAACAAAATTCTTTAAATGATTTTGCGAGAAAAAAAGGGTTTACTTTCTCAATGATTAGTGATAAAGATTTAAGTATAATGAATGGGTATAAAGTAACATTTGAGGTAACTGAAAAATATCAGAAAAAGATAAAAACATTTCTTTTTACAGACATTGCCGCAAATAATGCTATTAAACAAGCTTCTTTACCAGTACCTGCAACATTCATTATTGGCAAAGACGGGACAATAATTGCCAAGCAATATGACCCTCAATATTCAAATAGAATGAGCCCAACTGCAATTATTAATGCTTTGAATGAAGAATAAATAGTCTTTTTATATCGAATTTATTAATATTGGAACGAGATACTTTTCTTTTAAAAGTATCTCTTCTTATTTTTATAGGCACCCATTTTAAAATAATAGGTTACTAAAGTTAGTATTAATCAAAAAGAGGAGCGCATCTTCTAAAAGTAACCCTTAAATATAAAGTTATTAGACTATGTCAGCATCAACTGGATCTGGAGAATTTATTGTAGAAGGAGGCCATAAACTAAGTGGCGAAATTACACCGCAAGGTGCTAAAAACGAGGCGTTACAAATTTTGTGTGCCGTATTGCTTACAGAAGATAAAGTTACCATCCATAATATCCCCAATATTATTGATGTAATGAAATTAATAGATATTCTGGCTGATCTTGGTGTAAAAGTTAAAAAGTTAGGAGAAGGTTCTTACGAATTTGAAGCTAAAGACATTAACATTGACCATTTACATTCTAAAGAATACTCTGATAAAGCTTCAAAATTAAGAGGCTCTATAATGGTTCTCGGACCGTTATTGGCTCGTTATGGTGAAGGTAAAATTCCTAAACCAGGTGGAGATAAAATTGGGAGAAGAAGACTAGATACTCACTTTTTAGGGTTTAAAAAGTTAGGAGCTAAATTTGAATATACAGATGATGGTTTCTTTAAAATTGATGCTACTCATTTAGAGGGTACATATATTTTATTAGACGAACCTTCTGTAACAGGAACTGCAAACATTATTATGGGTGCAGTAATGGCAAAAGGTAAAACTACTTTATACAATGCAGCCTGTGAACCATACATTCAACAACTCTGTAAGATGTTGAACAGAATGGGCGCAAATATTACAGGTTATGGCTCTAACTTACTCTCTATAGAAGGTGTAAGTAAGTTAGGAGGCACAACGCACACAATGCTTCCTGATATGATTGAAATTGGTAGTTTTATCGGATTAGCTGCAATGACACAATCTGAATTAACTATCAAAAATTGTAGAATTGATGAATTGGGACAAATTCCTACAGTATTTAAGAGGTTAGGAATTGAAATGGAATTTAGAGGAGATGATATCTATATTCCTGCTCAAGAACATTATAGTTTAGACCGTTTTATTGATGGTTCTATTCTTACTGTTGCAGATGGACCTTGGCCTTTATTTACGCCAGATTTATTGAGTATTGTACTTGTAGTTGCTATTCAAGCAAAAGGAACAGTACTTGTGCATCAAAAAATGTTCGAAAGTCGCCTTTTCTTTGTTGATAAATTAATTGACATGGGGGCTCAAATCATTTTAAATGATCCACATAGAGCAACCGTAATTGGATTAGATAGAACATCTAACTTAAGAGGTATTCAAATGAGTTCTCCAGATATTCGTGCTGGCCAAGCATTATTAATTGCCGCACTATCTGCAGAAGGAACTAGTGTAATTTCTAATATCGATCAGATAGATAGAGGTTACCAATTTATAGATGAACGTTTGAGAGCTATTGGAGCTAAGATTGAGCGTCGTTAATTACAAGACTAAAGAGGAGTTAACGATTAGCTCCTCTTTATTTTTTACATACTTTTTAGAAAAATAAAGCGAAAGCGATGAGTGTGAAATATTCCAAAGGTAACAGTTACCCATTAGGAGCTACAGTTACTAATGAAGGAACCAATTTTTGTATCTACTCTAAGGGTGCTACAGTTATTGAACTACTACTATTTACAGACAAAGATAGTCCAAGACCTTTTCAGGTTATTAGATTAAATCCAGATACCAACAAAACATTCTATTACTGGCATGTATTTGTTGAAGGTGTTGGACACGGACAAGTATATGGATACCGTGCTTTTGGAGATTTCATACCAGAAAAAGGACATTGGTTTGACGGTAGTAAGGTTTTAGTAGACCCTTATGCAAAAGCCGTTTGCATGAATGATAAGTACTCTAGAAAAGCTGCAATGCGCCCTGGAGATAACTGTATTCATGCCTTAAAAAGTATTGTTATAGATGATAGTAAATATGATTGGGAAGGTGATAAACCGCTTTCAAGACCGTATTCTAAAACTATTATCTATGAAATGCATGTTGCAGGTTTTACTAAAGACCCTTCATCTGGATTAGATCAGAATAAAAGAGGTACTTATAAAGGACTAATTGATAAAATTCCTTACCTACAAGAATTAGGTATAACAGCTGTTGAGCTTTTACCTATCTATCAATTTGATCCGCATGATGCGCCAAAAAATAGAATTAACTATTGGGGATATAGCCCAGTAAATTTCTTTGCTCCGCACAATGCCTATGCAATGGATAAAAATGATCCTACAAGCCCAGTAAATGAGTTTAAGGATATGGTAAAAGCATTGCATAAAGCTGGTATCGAAGTAATTTTAGATGTTGTTTACAATCATACCACAGAGGTAGGCCCAAAAGAAGGACCAACAATTAATTTTAAAGGCCTTGATGCAACAACCTACTATATTACTGATAAGGAAAATAATAATGAATTTTTAGATTTCTCTGGTTGCGGTAATTCATTTAATGCCAATCATTCTGTTGTTAGAAGAATGATTATGGACTCATTACGTTACTGGGTATCTGAAATGCACGTTGATGGATTCCGTTTCGACTTAGCGTCAGTACTTTCTAGAGATGAATATGGTAACCCTTCTGAAAATCCTCCAATTTTATGGGAGATTGAGTCTGAACCAATTCTTGCAGGAACAAAAATGATAGCTGAAGCTTGGGATGCCGCAGGATTATACCAAGTAGGTTCTTTTGTTGGTGACAGATGGAGTGAATGGAACGGTGTGTACCGTGATGTACTCAGAAGGTTTGTAAAAGGAGACAATGACCTTGTTGGTGCTTTTGCAGGCTGTGTAGAAGGATCACATCATATTTTTAAAGAACAAGAAGATAGAGACCCAAACAGAAGTATAAACTTTATTACTTGTCATGATGGTTTTACTATGAACGATTTAGTTTCTTATAATGAGAAACATAATCTTGCTAATGGCGAACATAATAATGATGGTAGTAATGATAACTTTAGTTGGAACCATGGTAATGAAGGTTTTGCTGAAAACGGGGAAGTAGACAATCTGAGACAACGTCAAATGAAAAACTTCTTCACTTTATTATTACTATCACAAGGTACGCCTATGATATTAATGGGTGATGAAGTTCGTAAAACACAACATGGTAATAACAATGCGTATTGTCAGGATAATGAACTGAGTTGGTTTAATTGGAACGATCCAGAACAGAATAGTGAAATGCTTCGTTTTACAAAGCTCCTTATCCAATTCAACTTAAAGCATGAAGTATTCCAAACTGAGCGTTTCTGGAGTTCTAAAGCTAGAGCAAGAAGACCAATTATTACATGGCATGGTGTAGAATTTGATTATCCTGATTGGAAAGGAAATTCTCATGCAATTGCCTATATGCTTACTTCTCCTAATACTGGAGAGCAGCTTTTTATAATGGTCAATGCATTTTGGGAAAAACTAGAATTTGAAGTTCCAGAACCTACGATAGATGCTAAACATACACAATGGAAAGCAATTATTGATACTGGTAAACCTTCACCTTATGATATTTGTAGCGAAGAAAAAGCTCCTATTATAGTACCAGGTGTATATGGGTTAGAAGCTAGATCGGTAGTTGTCTTACAATCTGTATAAATATAAAGGTCCTCTTCAAAAAGAATGAAGAGGACCTTTTTTGAAATGTTTTTTATAAAATAAGCATTCACCTTACAGGTTACCTTTTATTTTCTTCTTTAACTACTTTACCAAAAGAATCGATCAGTAACTTATCCATGTTATCACTTTCAAACACTTCTTTTAATTTACCCTCAACCTCTTTTGTTGATACTTTATCTCCATACCATTTCACAAAAATCTTTGCTCGTTTTCCTTCCAAATATTTTTTACCTTCTACCGCATCTCTTTGTCTTTGAGGTGCTAAAAGTTTGTAAGGAAAACCATACGTATATTCTTCATAAATATAAGTTCCCTTTTTAGAAATTTCAGGCTCTAAAAAAGTTTTAAATTTTCCAGGAGTTGCAGAATCTCTAGTATTCCTTGAAATACGAATTGCTATTTTAACGCTATCAACACCCTCTATATTTATGTTATGTATTGTAAGTGTTTCAAACTTTTCAACACTTTGTCCACTAATATAAAAAAACATAAAAAAAGCAGTAGACAAAATTAATGTCAAAACCTTAGCAAGGTAAATCAATTTATTGGTATGATGACTTTCTACCTTTTCTGTTTTTCTTTCTACCTGAAAACTACCAATTTGATCTTCTTCAAATACGACATTGTCATCATCCAATACCCTAGATTTATAAGGTAAAATGAATGATGTAATTACAATAAATAAAATAGAAAAATAGAAAGATATAGAAAATGGTTCTGTTTTCTGATTAAAAATTATCTCTAGTATCCCATTAAAAAGTAAACTAATAAACCCTATAAATAGAGTATAAATTAAACTTAACACAAAAGGACGGAGTTTCTTTGGAATTCTATTCTTCTGAGAAGTTATCACTTTTTGGGTTTTTGATACCTTTGTTGTTGATCTATTTTTAGTAGTAACTTCAAACATTTTAATCTTAGTTATGCAGTAAACTGTAGTTTTATATTATCACACTACTAATGTACGACATCGCAAAGATAAATGTTTAAATACAAACAGTTTAAATTCTAAACATTTCTTATCAACTAATTAGCTCAAATTCACCATCTTCACCTTTAGATGCTTTTCTTACAGCTTGGTCTGCTCTTCGTATCGGTTCAAAAATCCTATAATCCCCGTGAAATTTCTTAATTAAATAGATCGTAGAATCTAAACTAATCAAATGGCCAGGACTGATAAAAATTGGTTTTACATTTTTATTACTTCTAAAGGCAACTCCTACAACCTCATCATCTAAAAGCATTGGAGATATACTTCCTTTAGCACCTCCTAAATCACCTACATAAGAAACTAATGGCTTTTTAGCACATCCAATTGTCGGAATATTAATTTGTAAACCAAGCCAACATGCTATTCCAAATTTTCTAGGATGAGCCAAACCATGACCATCAACTATAACTAATGATGGCTTTAATTTTATTTTCTTATTTAAATATTGTAGACAGGCAACTAAAAGAGGTCCTTCATAATAGGCAAAATAGCCAGATTCATAAGGTGTTGTTGGTAACTCATGAACGGTTACAAAAGTATTTACCCATTCACCTGTTTTTCCATTTATAATATCACAAGATACAAATGCACAATCTTCGGTATAAGCTACATCCATACTACAAACAGCATCGTTAGCTCCTAACTTTAAAGGAGCATCATTATCTGAATGAATAATTACTTTTTTAGCTAATACCTCTTGTTCTAGGTCTCTATCCTCTCTCATATTACTATTCTAAATAAAAAAATAAAGACAAGATTTATATATCTTGCCTTCATTTAAAATAGATTTATTACCTATTATTTATAAACTCTTTTCTTATTTAATGCATTCTGATAAATACGCGCATATCTATTGTGCTCTGATAATGTTTTTGAGAAATGATGATATCCCGAAAAGTCTGCATCAGCAACCATATACATGTATTTATGTTTCACTGGGTTTAACACTGCATTCATAGCCTGAGTAGAAGGTATTCTAATAGGGCCAGGAGGTAAACCAGTATGTTTATATGTATTATAAGGAGATTTTACTTCTAGATGTTTATTCAATACACGTTTTACATCAGTAAAATTCTTTACCATACCTACTTCTACTGCTGCATATACAACCGTTGGATCTGATTGTAATGGCCAGTTTTTATTTAAACGATTAATATATAGTCCAGCTACTTTAGGCATTTCATCAGCTTTCACCGTTTCAGATTCTACAATAGAAGCTAATATCTGAACTTGAAAAGGAGTTAATCCAATTTTTTCTGCCTTTGCATCTCTTGCATCATTCCAAAAACGATCGTGTTCTTTCTTTAATCTCTTAACTAAACTTTTAGCAGAAATAGTCCAATACACTTCGTAGGTATTCGGAATAAAAATACTTTTTACAGAAAGTGAGTCTAACCCTAATTCATCCAAGAATTCTTTATCTGTAACAACATCATAAAACTCTTCGGGTGTAATTTCTAAACGTTGAGTAATTCGTTCAGCCACATCCCAAGTGGTTCTTGCATTGTTAAATGTTATTTTTATTGGAGTTTGAGCACCAGATCTTAAAAACCTTACTGCTTCATTATTTGTCATTTCGGGCTTAAGAACATACAAACCCGCTTTTATATTCTCGTTATATTTTAATGCTTTACTCACAAAACGGAATGGTACTAATTCAGATATAAAATCATATTTCTGTAAAGTATCTGTTACGTCTTGAATAGTAGCATTATGTGGTATTCTAATGACCTTACGCTCTTGTTGCCCAACTAAGATGTTAGGAGTAAAAAAAACTTGATAAAAATAAACTATCAAAGAAATTGAAAAGACTGAAAAGCCTACAAATAAAAAAATACGTATGTTACCTTTTACCATTGTATAAAATATGTTTACAACTCTAAAATGAGTGCTTATTTACTTTTTAGATTCTGGGTGATAAATTAAAGTAGTCAATCTGTCTTCTGCAAACATTTCGTTCGCTACTTCAATTAAATCTTCTGATGTAATTGCCTGAATTTGTTGGAAAATTTCTTCTAAAGATTCAAATTTCTCTTTGTCCAGAAGTCCTTTACCCATACCTAACATAATAGATAGGTTACTTTCACCAGACATTGCAATTTGCCCCATTATCTGCTGTTTTGCAGATCTCAATTGCTGAATACCTAATTTTTTATCTCTTAAAGAGGTTAATTCTTTATGTACTAATTTCAGGCATTTATTTAGCTTCTTCTCTTCTGTAGCAAAGTATATGCTAAACTGACCACTATCTAGATATGCTGATGAACCCGCTGAAATATCATATACATAACCGTACTTTTCTCGGATGCCTAAATTTAATCTCGAATTCATTGCAGGACCTCCTAAAAGATTCGTCAATAAGAAGAATGGCATTCTTTTTTTATGATGTAGACGGTAAGATTCTGCTCCTAGCATAACATGTGATTGTGTTATTGGTTTAGTCTTTTCTACAAAAGTAGGTTTATACCCTGTAAATATTTCTCTTGATCTATCTTTCTTTGCTTCTTTTACACCTCCAAAATATTTTTCTACAATACTTACAACCTTATCAAAAGGAAGGTTTGATATTGAAGATATTACTACTTGATGTGTATCAACATTCTGATCTATAAAATCAAAGAAATCTTGTTGCTTAAAGCTGTTTACACTTTCAATAGTACCTAATATGTTTCTTCCTAAAGGATGGTTAGGGAAAATCAACTCATCAAATTCATCTCCAATAGAATCTGCAGGGTCATCTCTATATAAAGCCATCTCTTCTAAAATGACAGAACGTTCTTTTTCAATTTCTTTTACAGGGAAATTGGAGTTAAACGTTAAGTCTGATAAGACATCTACAGATTTCTCGAAATGTTGAACTAAAGTAGAAGAATAAAAATGAATCTTCTCTTTAGAGGTGTAAGCATTTAGTTCACCCCCAACAGAGTCTATACTATTTAATATATGATACGTTTTTCTCTTGTTTGTTCCTTTAAAAGCCATATGCTCCCAGAAATGAGCAATGCCTTGCTGAGCTAGCGTTTCGTCTCTACTACCAACATTAATTGCTACTCCACAATGGGCTAACTTTGTTGACTTAATTTGTTTATGTATAATTCTGATACCGTTACTTAAACGGTGTATCTGAAACTTTGTATCCATTAAGTTGTCTTTACTCCACTTTCATCAATAAGCAAACTATTTATTGTTTACTTATGTTTCACTACCTCAAAATATTGAGCCTGCAAATTTAGCTATTATAGTCCATTGTTTTAGTTAAAGCACTTAAGTATTTAAGAAAATTATATTTAAATAAGAAGAATCAATTCTATGTCAGTTTTTTTTAGAAAAAAAGGCTAGTAAAAATTACTACCCTTTTCTATTCGTTGTTATTATTTACTATTTTATTTTAATTTATTTTGGGAGTAGAAACTACTCTATTTATTGCAGGATTATTAATAATATATTGTTCACCATTTCTCCATTTAATAGTTACTTTGTTTACTTTATCTTCAACTCCTAATCCAAAATGGAGGGTATTTAATAAACTTTGAGAGTGTATTTCTCCTGCAGAACCTACTCTTTTTTTATAAGTATTAGAAGCTGTTTCTACAACAACAATTGCAGCCATTGGATCTACATTTTTCTTTTCACTATAATTTACATTTACTTGTAAAAAGTTGTAATCATTATTGTTAGATGTTTTATATAGATACCACTTACCGTAATTATCACTTCCACTCAATATGTCAACATTACCATCTAAATCATAATCAAATGCTTGCCCCATATCGCCATGTCCTTTATCATTAATATCCATAGCTCCGTGAGATGTAGTTAGTTCAAATTGCCCTTTGCCATTATTTAGTAACAACCAATCTGTTACTCTTGATTGTAAAAAACCAAATCTATAAACAAATAAATCTGTGTTTCCATCATTGTTAAAATCAGCAACAGTTACCCCTTGGTGACTTCCTCCTTTTGGAATATTCCATTCTTCAGATTTATCAACAAAACCATTTCCATTATTTTTTAATAAAAGATCTTGAACGTTTCTATTCTGTGGATCCCACTCTGTAGTTACACTTTGAATTCCTGAAATTGTCAATCTAACGTCCCAATAAATATTTTTTTTCCTTACCCATTCTACTTTCCATTTTCCACTGCCTAAATAACCAAAATACCATCCATTTTTTGTCCGTTCTACAGGCCATCCTTCAGCCATTTCTTGTGTTATTGTTAAAGAGTCTACTTCTTTTATGTTGGTAAAAGCCATTTTTTTATTCCCTACATAAACCGGAAAACCTTCATCATACATTCTATACCACAAAAACATTTTAGATAGAATAATATCTCCTGAAGCTTCGAAGTCCATACTTGTAACTCCTTTATTCCCTTCATCTCTTATATCTACTTTTTGAAGAATTGGGTCAAAATCAAAAGACTTATTTGCGGTTTGATAATATGTTTTTCCTCTGCTTAGGTACAAATCTAAATAACCGCTATTGTCAATATCAATTGCAGCAGCACCCGTTATATATTCTACATTCTGTAGTTTTTTAGATAACCATTTCTCACTTACATCAGTAAAAGTAAAATCAGCATTCCCTTTCCAAACAGAAAGTGGTTCAAATAAAATCAGATCGTCTACTTGGTCATTATTGATATCAGTAACTAAAACACGTTCCCCTTTAGCTTTCTCTATTCCCTCAGACTTTATGTTTTGAAACTTACCGTTACCTAAATTCTCATAAAGTATATGTTGTGCTCCATCAGAAGCATTTATTCCCTCTGCATTGATAAAAAGTAGATCAAGATCTCCGTCCAAATCCATGTCAATCCAACGCACAGATCTGCCTCTAGCACCCAAAGTTATTCCTACTTCTTTAGATACATGTGTAAAAGAACCATTGTCATTTCTGAGTAAATGTGGTGGCTGAGGATCTGTCCCATTCCCTCCTCCCTGAGATATTAAAATATCTAAGTCTCCATCATTATCATAATCAGCTACAGCAGATCCATGAATATCCCATTTCATTAAAGGAGTGTCATTTTCTTCCACTTTACCATTGCCTTTATTCCAAAAGAGTTTAGCAGGAACTTTATCATGGTTATTTAATACAAAATCGTAATATCCATTATTATTAATATCACCAATTGATGGACCTCCATATTTCCAGGTAACTTCTGTAGTAAAACCTGACTCTTCTGAAACATCCTTAAACTGAGGAATGTTCACCCCTTCGTAATCAGAAATTTTGAGTTGATGAAGAACGATTTCGCTTCCTTTATTTATGAAAGAAAGCTCTTTAACTCCTATACATTTAAAATCTATTAAGACCGAAAAGGTGTGTCTTCCTTTATTCGGAATATCAAGTTCATCCAATAATATATTTTCATTTTCTTTAATAGATAAATTGGCATAAGAACCTTTACATTCTATATCTAGAAATACTTTTTTTACAGTTGAATTTTCTACTTTATATGTATAATTATAAAGAGCTGTATTGAGTGTCACTGCTGATTTTAATACAGATGTACCTAAAGGTGAACACCCTCCTAATAGTAAATAAATGGATAGTATGAAGAGTAAAGTTGCTTGTTTATTCATTACGATTGTATTTGCTATCACTTGATTAAAAAATTTGATAACAAATACTCTTTTATAAATCAGAATGACTATTTATACCACTAGACAAAAAATCAACAATGGGTATTTTCATCATCATATTCAATTAAATACATAGAAAAAGGAAGCAATCAGTAATAAAAATTGCATAAAAAAAATCACCACTAATAATTAAATATTAATGGTGATTCTCTTTATTTCTCTTTTGAAAGATCTTTGATTACGTAAACATCTTCGCCTTTCTTTCTGAGTAGGTACTTTTCTCTTGCAAACTTTTCTAATTCTCGGTCATTCGTATTAAGTTCTCTCATCTTCCGATTCAAGTCTTTAATTTCTGACTTATAATACGTTTCCTGATTTTTCAACTCTTGTTCTTTCGCTTTCTGATTCCTTCTTCTAAAAAGATTATCATTATCAAAAAATGAAATCCAAACTAAAAAAACAAGTGCTGATAAAACGTAAAAGTTTTTTAGGTAACCTACCCAATCTATATTTTTAGGTCTATTCGACATAATTTATTGCTCGTACAAAATGTAATCTGAGAAAGGATTAAAGTCCTGCTCCTTCTTCTACTATGTAAGATACTTCAAGAACATTATTAGTCCTATCAATATCTGCAACTTTTTGCGAAGGGTCTATCTCAACACGCTTTAATTTCTTTCCTTTTGTAGGAACTGCAATCGTGTAATGAGGGTGAGTCCAAGGCCAATCATCTAATTGCACCCAATTTCCTTCAATTTCAGATTTTTTTCCTCCTCTCATAATTCTAAGAGGCATATAATAAGTTGTTTCAGAATTATCATCAAGAGAAACTTTTACTTCCATTGGCATTGGCATTTTACCAATTCGCTCTAAAGTAATATAAGTTGTATCTCCTTCTGTAAAGGTATTTTGCACACCGTAATCAACAGTTTTAGTAGAATACACAAAATATTGCTTATACCACTGTAATTGTAACCCAGATTCTTTTTCCATTACTCGAATAAAATCATTCGCATTAGGATGCTTAAATTTCCATTCTTCGTAATATCTCTTAAACCCTTTATCAAAAGTTTCTTGACCAACAATGTAACTCAATTGATGTAAGAATACAGCTCCTTTAGAATACGATGCTATTGAATAAGCTGCATTCTTCTCAAAATGATCTGCATGAGTACTTAAAGGTTCTTCAATTCCTCTTTTTACAACATAGAAATAAGATTTATAAGATCCACCATGGCCATCATCCTTGCCATTTACATTCTCTTCTATCTCATTTCCAATATAAGAGTTAAATCCTTCATCCATCCAAGCGTATAAACTTTCGTTTGTAGCCAAAACAAACTGAAACCAACTGTGCAACATTTCATGAACCGTAACACCTACTAAACTATTTAGGTTTCTTTTACCTGTAATTAAGGTAAGCATTCCGTATTCCATTCCACCATCACCACCTTGAACAACACTATACACTTTGTATGGATACTTTCCTACACGTTTGTTTGTATATAAAATAGCTTGTTCTAAATAATCTGGTAATTTATTCCAAACATCATCAATTCCTTGGTTTTTCTTCCAGAAGAAATGAAGCTCTGGACCGTTCTCCATCTCCACAATTTTATGATTAAAATCTGGGTCTGCAGCAAAAGTAAAGTCATGAACCTCAGGTGCTATAAAATGCCAAGTTAATTTACCATTTTTAGATTTAGCACCCTTTTTAATTCCTTCGTAGCCATGCCCAACATCTTCTGCATTCTGCAAATAACCTGTTGCTGCAACTACGTATTTTTCATCTAAAGTAAGTTTTACATCAAAATCACCCCAAATACCATAAAATTCACGTCCTACATAAGGGTCTGGATGCCAGCCTTCATAATCGTATTCAGCTAATTTAGGATACCACTGTGCCATTGAATAAGCAACACCTTCTTTATTATCTCTACCTGTTCTACGAACTTGAATTGGCACTTGCCCTTCAAAATCCATTACAAAGGTTGTTTTACTTTTTGGTAGAATAGGTTTATGTAATGTTACCTCTAAGATTGTACCTACATTTTTATAGTCTACAGGTTTGCCATTTTGTTTTAATGATAATACCTTCTCGTAACCTATTTCTTCTTCTGTAAGTTTAGAGATTCTATCTTTTACCCTTCCATCAGGGTCTTCAATTGTTCTAGATCTCACATCCATCATGCTACCCGGCTGGAAAGCATTAAGGTATAAATGATAATATACTTTGTATAAGGTATCCGGAGAGTTATTATAATACTCTATTTTTTGATTGCCTTTAAATTTATGGGTGTTTACATCGAGCTCAACATCCATTTTATAATTGGCTCTTTGTTGCCATCTATCTGATTGTGCTTGTATTCCAATTGATACAAGACAAAGTATCATTAATGTAAAAAAATACTTCTTCATTGAAGGAATTATATAGGATGATTTGTTATTAAGTCTATTTATGGGTGCAAAATACAAAAGAAAATAATCTGATAAAGTATTCTTATCGATTAGATGTTAAATGCCCCTTTATTAGATACGATTTTATTATAAAATCGCATTTATGCTAACATTGTGGTTAGTTCACTAATTTTTTGATGACGTACAAATGAGAAAGTCATTACATCTACATCTTCAATTTTTTGATACAATCTTAGTGCTGCTTCTAAATATTTACGTTCACCAGTTACTTTGCCTTTAGAGGCCAAAGCATCAGTAAGTAATTCTAGTTGTATAAAGTCTAATTTAGCTGATAAATCCATTACTTTTAAGATCATTTCCTCTGCATTGTCATCAGGGCTAATTTTTATGATCTCTGTGATATATTTATCTATTGTAGATTCTATTTCATCTCTATGTAACCGCCAATCTAAACCTTGGAAACGAAGCATTAATTTCTCCAAATCCTTGATTAATCTTTTGATATAATCTCTTTTATCTTGAAGCATGGTAATTTTGATTGATGAGTAAAAGCAAACTATTGGACTTATAATTTAATCAAATAATAGGTTTGACCACTTAACTTGTCCAAATTTATTCGCCAAATGTAAAAATCAAATTCCCAAAGAAATTCCAAATCATTACAACGCCAATTGCTAATACTTTTGAGATATAGAAATTCAATTTAAACTTCTCGTGCAATAACCATATTATAGCATTGCTAAAAGCTAACCCAATAATTGATACTGTAAAAAATTTAATAAACTGAATACTTACATTAGAATCATGACTTTGAAAAGTCCATATTCTATTTAGTATATAATTACTTGTGGCAGCCAATACAAAACCTGTACTGTTTGCTAAATATTTATGTCCTTTAAGTTTTTCTTTGATAAGATAAGTAACCCCGAAATCAATAAATGTCCCCGAGAATCCAACAACTCCAAATTTTAAAAACTTCCAGAATAATGCTTCCCAATTCATATAAACTTAAGCAGACTAAAAATAAAATATCTTGCAAATTAAAAAAGATCGGGAATAAACATCCCCGATCTTCAATATATCTATACCCTAATGGGAGCTTAGTCTTTATTGTACTTACGACGTCCGCCTCCGCCGCCATTTCCACGACGATCACGGTCTCCACCGCCTCCACCGTAGCCACCACGACGACGATCTCCACCGCCACCACGACGATCTCCGCCACCGTAGCCTCCACCGCCACGACGGCCTCCGCCGCCACCGCTGAATCCACCACGACGACGATCTCCGCCACCACGACGACCTCCGCCGCCTCCAGCACCGTTAGATACCTCTACATCGATCTTACGACCATTGTATTCTAAGCTACCCATGCCAGAAATAACATCTTGATCTCTACCTTCTCCCACTTCAAAGAATGAGAAGTTTTGCTTAAGATCAATACGTCCGATGTCGATACGATCACCTTTAACACCTTTGTTAATTAGTTCAATTAACTCTTTAGGGCTAACTTCATCACGTTTACCAAGATTAATAAAGAATCTTGTGTAACCAGATTCAGCAGATCTACGGTTGTTTTCTCCACGCTCACGGCTGTTAGAATTATCTCTTCTATCGTTTGCGTTAAGATCTCTTGCACCTCTATAGTAATCTAAGAAACGGTTAAATTCTAAAGCAACAAATCTATTTACAATTTCTTCGCGGCTTAAGTCTTCTAATTTCTCGTATACTTTTGGTAAGTATTGCTCAATTTCTTCTTCTACCATTTCTACTGAGTGCATACGGTCCACTAAGTGGAATAACTGACGCTCACAGATTTGTGGTCCAGAAGGAATTGGATCGGTAATAAATGTTTGCTTGATTACACGTTCGATAGCTCTCAAACGGTGCTTTTCACGCATGTGAACGATAGCAATAGAAGTACCATCACGACCAGCTCTACCTGTACGGCCAGAACGGTGATTGTACGTTTCGATATCGTCTGGAAGATTGTAGTTAATTACGTGAGATAAATCATTTACATCAAGACCACGAGCAGCTACATCTGTTGCGATTAATAACTGTAATGTTCTTTGACGGAATTTACCCATTACGTAGTCACGTTGTGCTTGAGATAAGTCACCATGTAATGCATCTGCATTGTAACCATCTTGCATTAAACGTTCTGCTACATCTTTTGTCTCTTGTCTAGTACGACAGAAAACAATACCATAAACATTTGGGTTGTAATCCACTACACGTTTTAAGGCTTCGTAACGATCGCTCGCTCTTACCATATAACAGTAATGTTTTACATTTTTATTACCTGTGTTTTTTGTGCCTACAGTAACTTCCTTAGGATCAGTCATGTAGTTAGAAGCGATACGTGCCACTTCTCTTGGCATAGTTGCTGAGAACAACCACACATTTTTATCTTCAGGAGTTTCATCTAAGATTGCATCAAGCTCATCTTTGAAACCCATTTTAAGCATTTCATCTGCTTCATCCAATACAACAGTTTCAACTGCAGAAATATCTGTTTTATTTCTACGAATTAAATCGTGCATACGACCTGGAGTTGCCACAATAATATGTGCTCCACGGTTTAATTGACGAATTTGTTGATCGATTGGAGATCCTCCGTAAACTGCTACAATTCTTAAACCAGGAATCTTTTTTGCGAAATTCTCTAAGTCTTTTGCAATTTGTAATCCAAGTTCACGTACAGGACATAAGATTAAACCTTGCGTTCTTTTATCCGACACATCTACGCGATGAAGGAGTGGAAGGCCGAATGCCGCAGTTTTACCAGTACCTGTTTGTGCTAAACCAACTAAGTCTAATTCCTCTGTAAGAAGTGTTGGTATTACTTCTTCTTGGATTGGTGTTGGTTGTTCAAAACCGAGCTCTGCTACTGCTTCTTGCAATTCTTCTTTAAGCCCTAATTCACTAAATTTTGCCATTTCTTGTTTTTTAGAACGCTTCCTTCCTTGTTTCTCTTCTCTGTTTGAGGCGGACAGCCTCAAGCTATGATGATGTGGACAAAAGCGCTAACGTTTTTTCTAATAGGGTGCAAAGGTAAGTGATTTATAGAATCTTTTCCTCTTATGTCTCACAATCGTTACTGTTTATATCAATTTATTGTCTATTTTTTCCATCATTAACAAAAAAAGAGGCATTTCAGCCTCTCTTTTTTTTGTTTTTTTTGATTCTAAAGTTTAAAACTGTAAGTGTCTTTAATACACCAAGTTACCTTTGACAGCGTAGTTTTTTTCTCCTAAAAAGAGAATAGTTTCTGCTCCAGCCAAAGAATACCTCTTTAATTTTTGATTCATGGTAAACTCTAACCTCCCTTCTTTTTGTGAAGAAAATAAAGAGTTATCAGTAAACATTTTAAATGCTACAGATATAAGCTTACCATTCTTGTCTTCAGATAGTTCTAGCCATCTTACAAGTTCACGTGGTCCATTGGCTTCATACCTTGTCACCTTAAGACCATCATCCTTATTTGTAATTACAGTTACGTAGCTGTCTTTTAAGACAGGTCGGTTAATATCTGCTTGAGCAAATACTTCCAATTCTTTTTCCCAATCGATGTCTTTAACATCAATAACATCTTTTTCTCCATCGTAGTCAATTTCTTTTTCTACAGAAGGAGATTTTCTATCTAAATCTGCTACGGCACTGTCTATTAAACTTGCCAGATCAAAATAGTATACCTGTTCACTATCATGGATTTTATCAATCTGTGAACAATTTGTTAGTAAAAAGATGTTAGTAAAAATTAAGCTAATGCGAACGAACAACTTCATGTATTATGTGTTTTGATAGTTAATTACTTTTTCCAAAAAACTTCAATATGTCGTTTTCCTGTCCAAAGAGTGGTACTGATAGCTTTTTTAGGTTTTTTAACTAACCAAGTACCTTCCTTCAAATATATAAATTCTTGCTTAATTACAATAGTTTCAGACTCTTTATGATAAGCTATTAACAGAGTTCCTTCATTATTTGCCTCTTTTACTTTTATTTTCTTCTCATTATAAGCACTAATTTCTGTTACTGAAGGTTTTGAAACTTCATCACCTAAAATATGAATCGCTTTGGCTGCATCAGGAACTCCATAACCAATAAAA
This sequence comes from Flammeovirga kamogawensis, assembly GCF_018736065.1. GTDB lineage: Bacteria > Bacteroidota > Bacteroidia > Cytophagales > Flammeovirgaceae > Flammeovirga > Flammeovirga kamogawensis. The sequence goes on along the minus strand of NZ_CP076128.1, from coordinate 3,957,986 downwards.
TTATTTGCATAAGGATAAAACCAAGAAGATTGAATTATTGCTCCTCTTATTTCTGCTGCTGTAGCTGTAGGTTTATACTGCCATAAACAAGCAGCTAGTCCTGTTATTACAGGTGCTGAAAATGATGTACCAAACAATGAAAAACAAGAAACTTCTGGTTTTACGTAATTAAGTTGTTCAGGACCAATACTACTATATGATGCTTTTGTTCCAGTTTTAGTTGTGGCACCAATACTTAAAACACCTCTTGCATCAGCTGGGGCACTCACTACTTTCCATTTATTGTTTTCCCCTTCATTTCCTGCTGACACAACCAACAAAACATTCTTTTCTTCTGCTGCAATCTCTGCTGCTCTAGTTACCATAGATGTTTTACCATCCATATCTTTTGGAGAGTAATTTTCTTTCGGGTCATCAAAACCAATAGAATAACCTAAAGAACTATTTATTAAATGGATATCCAAAGAGTCAACCATCCATTCTAATGCTGCAATCCAATTTTCTTCTTCAGATCTATTTTCAGTATCACCATTATCTGTTCTTGCTAAAAAATAGGTTGCTTTATCAGCTAGACCGTACCTCATATGATCATCTTTTCCTCCTATCATTCTAAAAACAGAAGTTCCATGACTATCAGACCCCGTTCTTTTACTATTAAAAAATATATTTTCTGAAGTTTCAACTCCAGCTACATAATCTTTAAAACCTTGAACACGATCTTCTTCAAAGATAATTTTCAAATAATCATTGGTGTTCGATTTCCAAAAACCTGCATCAATAATTCCTATTTTTACACCTTTCCCATTTAAAGATGAACTATATAAAGTATCTGGATTGATTTGAATTAATGCATAAGAAGATCGTTTTACGTCTTTGTATGTATTTGATGCTAACTTCCAGTTTCTATTCACTGGCTTTATTTCTTTTATATAAGGTAGCGATGACAGTTTATTTAGATCAGTAGTAGATTTAATTTCTACAGTAATAGCATTAAGCCAGTTAGAAGTAGTCTTTTCATAAAAACCCATTTGATGTAGTTCTTCTAGATAACTTTCGCATATAGATAGGTTAATAATATCTAAATTATCATGTTCGCATTTTTCATCAAATACTAGCCAATACCTGTTCTCTGTCTGAGAAAAAGCTACAGAAAAGTTTACAACTTTGATTATCAATAGTATAAATAGACTTTTTTGTAAAATGGTAGTTGTTATGAATTTATGTTTAATAAAAAATTGGTAAATCATATAGTTTTAAAAAATCAACGGAAGAAGTAAATTAGGTATTGCAATCTTATATTTAGTACAATACACATTTTATGGTTAGAATTTCTATTCTAATTTAGACTGTAAATGTTGTAGTAAAAAGATTTAAGTAAACATTATTCGATTATTTCTAATAAAATGATTTAACTTCCATTCATAATCGGGTAAATACATTATTTATTGGAATTAACGTCACATACTATATAACATATTATTGAAATGAGATACGACAAAATCGATCCGAAATTATTTATTGAAAACCGTAAACGCTTTGTAGAAAGATTAAAACCTAGTTCTGTAGCTGTTTTCAATTCTAATGATATTATGCCAACAAGTGCAGATGGTACAATGCCATTTATTCAGCACACAGATATTTTTTATCTAAGTGGTATCGATCAAGAAAAAAGTATTTTAGTAATCAATCCTGATGCAAAAGACCCTGCCCACAGAGAGATCTTATTCTTAATTGAAACAAATGATGAGATTGCTATTTGGGAAGGTGCTAAATTAACTAAAAAGCAAGCTACAGAAGTTTCTGGTATTGAAACTGTATTATGGTTGTCAGATTTTGAAACAACTTTTAAATCTTTAGTATTTGATGCAGAAAACATCTACTTAAATACAAATGAACACCTCCGTGCAGATACCACTGTTCAAACACCTGATGATAGATTTAGAATTGAGTGTAAAAAACAATACCCTCTTCATAATTACATGCGCTTAGCACCAATTATGCATGATTTACGTACAATCAAGTCTCAACCAGAAATTGATGTAATGCAAAAAGCATGTAACATCACTGAGCAAGGTTTTAGAAGAGTACTTGCTTTTACTAAGCCAGGTGTAAAAGAGTATGAAATTGAAGCAGAAATTACACACGAGTTTGTTCGTAATGGCTCTAGAAGACACGCTTATACACCAATTATTGCTTCTGGTTTTAATGCCTGTGTACTTCATTATATTGATAACGATCAAGTATGTAAAGATGGTGATCTTTTACTAATGGATTTTGGCTGTGAATACGGAAACTATGCTTCTGATTTAACACGTACAATTCCTGTAAATGGTAAATTCTCTGAGCGTCAAGCTGCTGTTTATAGTGCTGTTTTACGTGTACATAAAGCTGCAGCAAAAATGCTTGTTCCTGGTAACAATCTTGTAGACTACCATGTTGAAGTTGGTAAACTTATGACTGAAGAATTATTAGGTTTAGGATTAATTACTGCAGATGATGTTGCTAATGAAGATCCTAAATGGCCTGCATATAAAAAATTCTTTATGCACGGTACTTCTCATCATATTGGGGTAGATGTACATGACTATGGAAATAGATACAAAACATTCGAAGCTGGAATGGTATTTACAGTAGAACCTGGTATCTATATTCGTGAAGAAGACATGGGTATTAGAATTGAAAACGATTATGTTATTCAAGAAACTGGAGATCCATTTGACTTAATGCGTAATATTCCATTCGAAATTGAGGAAATTGAAAGCTTAATGAACAAAGCTTAGTTTCTAAATTTAATATAAAAGTAAAGCCCTTATTTCTTTTTTTAAGAAATAAGGGCTTTACTTTTAGCTAGGTCTTTTCATTAAAAATAAAAAGAATCTAATATTCTATCTGAAGCTACTTTCATAATCAATGTCTCGTTTTTATCATACATAAAAATTGTGCATTTATATGTATTTGACCTTCCTTCCTCGTATGCCACTTTTAAGGTATTTCCATTAGAATTAACAACACTATATTTTACGATACAGGCTTGTTCAGTTTTAAAATCGCTTTCAAAAGCTAATTCATAACTTCTTGTTCTTTCTTTATATTGATTAAATAATTGAAGAGTTGAACCTTCTAATCTTACAAAATCTATATCGTGGTCTTTTAATCCTAAAACTTCATTTACTTCTAAATGTGTTGGATGATCTAATAAATAATAAGGATCATCTGGATTGATGCTTGTAATATCTTGAGCGTTAACAAAAGATGAAAATAACATAACAACGAAAATAGTATAAAGAGATTTCATAATGATTTTTTTTTAAATGTACTGATGATGTGATAGTTATATAACGATATCGACCAAGCCTTTAATTGTCATTATTTAATCAAAATATTACAATAAATGATTTATTGTATACAAAAAGAGCCACCTAATTACATTAGATAGCTCTTTCTATAGATTATTTGGTATAGAAATTATTATTCTTCTACAGCCATATTAATGGCCTCAACCTTAACAACTTCTGGTACAGCATTGATAATTGCCTGTTCAATTCCTGCTTTCAATGTCATTGCAGACATAGGACAAGAACCACAAGCACCCAAAAGCTCTACTTTTGCAATGCCATCATCAGTTACTTCTGTAACTTTAGCATCTCCACCATCAGCTTCTAAATAAGGGCGAATAGTATCTAATGCTTTTTCTACTCTTTCTATTAATGATTGACTCATATATCTTTAACCTTGAGGTTTATACATCATTCTAATTATTCCCAGGTTTTGATCTCTACTCGATCTGTCTCTGGTAACTCAGCGTTACGAATAGCAATATTTCTTGCTAATTCTTCTGCAATCTCCACAAACGATTTACCTGCAGGGTTTCCTTCTTCCATTACTACAGGTACACCGTCATCTCCACCTTCACGAACACTTTGTACCAAAGGAATTTCACCTAAAAATGGCACCTCATATCTACGTGCAAATGTTTTTCCTCCATCTTGCCCAAATAAATAATATTTATTATCTGGTAATTCAGCAGGAGTAAAATAAGCCATATTTTCTACCACACCCAAAATTGGTACGTTTACATCTTTAGAGGCAAACATTTTATAACCACGTACAGCATCTGCTAATGCTACTTTTTGAGGTGTTGTTACAATTACAGCTCCTGTAACTTTTGCTGTTTGTACTAATGATAAATGGATATCACCTGTACCTGGAGGTAAATCAATTAATAAATAATCTAAATCTCCCCAATCTGTATCCATAAAGAATTGACGAATTGCAGAGCTGGCCATTGGACCTCTCCAAACAACAGCATTATCTGGTGATGTTAAGAAACCAATTGATAATAACTTTACTCCATATTTTTCAATAGGAATAATAATATTTTTATCGCCTCTTTGAACAACACCTGGCTGAGCATTCTCACAATTAAACATTGTTGGAATAGAAGGACCATAAATATCGGCATCCATTACACCTACTTTTGCACCTGTTTCGGCTAATGCCAATGCTAAGTTTGCTGTAACAGTAGATTTACCGACACCACCTTTACCAGATGAAATAGCGATTACATTCTTCACACCTGGTAAAACAGGGCCATTTTGTTTAATGGATGTAACTTCTGCAGTCATGTTTACTGTAATCTCTAAATTATCAGCAACATCCCTGTAAATTGCATCTTCGCAACGCTTTCTGATTAATTCTTTTAACGGACAAGCAGGTGTAGTTAACACTACTGTAAAAGACACTTTGTCTCCTTCTACTTCAACGTCGCGAATCATGTTCAGCGTTACTAAATCTTTTTTTAAATCTGGCTCTTCAACTGTTGATAAAGCCTTCAGAATATCTTCCTGAGTATATGCCATGGTCTTCTTTGTCCCAAAACTGTTTAATCCTCACAAAATTAACACGAAAAGATGAATGATGCATTATCTTTATTTAGATTAATTTTTAATTTGGTAAGATTAACAGTAAAACAACTCATTTTGAGACCTCTGTGAGTGTTTTTAGCATTGAAAAATACTGTGTTGGTGTTTTTGACGTCTCTTTTTTGAACGCTCTATTAAAGGCTGTTTTAGAATTAAAGCCTACATTATATGCATGCCCTAAGTAAGTCAGCTCGTTATCTACATCTCCATTTACTGCATCTACAAACGCTTCCACCCTATAGGAATTTACAAAGTCATAAAAGTTTTTCTTGTATCCATCGTTAATTACTTTGGATAAATCATGCGTATTTGTTTCTAATATTTTTGCTAAATCAGGTAATGTTAAACGAGCATTTTCATAAAGTCGTTCCTCACCCATTTTAATTGCTAGATCATTTTTTATTGCAATAAGATCTGATGATAACTCTTTAACTACTTCTTGCTCTACTTTCTCAGAACTTATTACTGCACTTTGAATATTATCAGGGAAATTAATCACTTCCGATATACGTAATATTTCAGGTTGATTCATTGCATAGTATCCCATAACAAAAGAAATACTTGCAATCATAAACCATAATGTATCCGATAAAAATTCTATTAAATTTTGAGGGTTATAATCAAATAAATAATGAGCACTACCTACTATATATAACATGCCCCAAATAAGTAAACAACCGGCATAAACAGCCATTACACCGCTCAAATAATTTAAGTTTCTTTCTTCTGATAGGACTTCTACATTATTTACTTTCTGACGATCTAATACTTGCTTACATTTCCACCAATAATAGATATTAAAGAGCAAGCCTAAACCTCCAAAAAGATTAAATAACCAATTAAATTCTTTATCTAAAACACCGTTTATAAATTCTTCATTTGGCATTGCCAACAAAGGTATATAGGTAATTATTTGCATTCCAAAAGGAACAAACCTATAAAAGAGATCTTTACGTGCAGATTCTGAATCTGTTAATTGCTTGATGTAGAAATAAAATAATGGACTATATAGGAAAAGTAATAATTCTGGTACTAAATATACTTTAGGAAACTCATGGAACATATCTCTATAGTACATTGCCACTCTTGACATTAATGCTATTGATGTCAAGAAAATCAACCCCATCAATATTAAATTTGCTTGACGGTTATTGTCTTGAATACTAAAAATAGAAAGTATTAAAACTATACCTTGAAACGCTCCAAGTAATAGTAAAAACATATAAGGAGTCATCGTATTCCCTGAAAGATCTTCCCAACTACTTACCTTAATTTCTTTTTTCCAACCATCTACGTTTACATCATAAACTCTATTCTCAATAGCTCGACCATTTTCCCTTCCTTCGACAGACTCCCAAGAACCTCTTGTTATTTTATAATTAAATTTTTGAACTCCTATTGGCAATGTGATATAGTAATTACCATCAGGATGTTTATTTAATTTACTTTCAACATCATTTGTACTCCAATTATTAAAATCTCCAGTAACAAATAAAGTTGCATCATAAGGAGTTTCTTCTGGTACATCTTGAACTATTAGTTGTACTCTATTTAAGAATTGTTTTGCTTTATCTTGCCATGATAAAATCTTAATATCAACTTCGTTTGGGCTTGAAGCATCATAAACTCTATTAGATTTTATTTCACCAACATCATTGCCTTCAACACTTTTCCAATTACCTCTGGTAAATTTATACTGAAAGCTTTCTGTTTGTTTTGGTAAACGTATATAATATTCTTTACCATTTTTCTTTAACTGAAAATTTGGATCATTTGGTGCCCATTCATTTAACGATGTCACTAAATAGATAGCTGCTGTTTTTGGTGTATAAACAGGATATTCCTTTATAGTGAATGTAATAGAATCTGTTTGAGCGAGCGAATTGTAATTTGTAAAAAAAGTACACAGAGAAAAAATAAATAGAATAGTAATTTTATTATTCATAGACATTGTTAGTAGTGTTGTAAAATTAGACCTCAAAAAATAAATTAGTAGTTGATTTATAAGTTTAGATAATATTATTGTCAACATCAACAAAAAGTATAATTATCTTATTTTTAATGTTATAAAAACACTTTTTATTAAAAAAAAGAGCACAGAAAGATACTCTCTGTGCTCTTTAAATTACAATTCTTATTTTTTAAGTATTCGCTTTACTTCTAAGTACGAACCTATCTGAATTTGTACTAAATGAATACCACTAGGTAAGTCATTCGTATTCAGTTCTAATTGGTTATTACCTTGAGGTAAAAGTTGTTCTACAGATGGAATCACTTGTCTTCCTTGTAAATCAAATATCTTAACAAGAGCATTTGTATTATCTTCTGTTATTACAACATCTAAAGTTGCTTTATGTGTAACTATTGTTGGATATAATTTTACAGATAAAGCAAGTTTATCTTCTAAATTAAATGTTCTTGCTCCACTATTTTCTGGATTAGTAGCATACCATTGTCCATCTTTGTACCATCCTTCTTGATTTCTAGATAAATCTCCTGTTTGCTGCCCAGAACCATTATGGAATAATAAACTTGCAGAAGCAGCACCATTTATTGTATAAGAATACCATCCATTTCCATCATCTATCATTGCAACTCCAGGCCATGTAGATGAGGTTCCATTTGATGTATTCCAATAATGAATCCTTGTACTATTTCCCCAAGAAGATTTAAAATGAACAGTTAATCCTTCTGGCTGAGGAGGCTCCTCATCATACCATTGTCCATTCTTAAACCATCCGTCTCTATCTCTTGTCAAATCAGCTGATTTATAACCTGAAGTAGAATGAAATAATAAATTAGTTGCAGTTACATTCGATGGAAACTCGAAGTACCACCATCCATTTTCACTTTCTGTAAGTGCTACACCTGGCCATGTTGTACTCGAGATAGCTCCAACTGGAGTTACACCCCAATAATGAATTAACGGGTTACTTGCTCCTTGAAAATATACCCTAAAACCTCCAATTACTTCATTTACAGTAAATGTTTTTGATATTACTGCTGAAGTATTCCCTGAAGCATCAACTGAGATTGCTTTTACTGTATGGTCTCCCAAATCAGTTAATTCGAAAGATACAGTTGTTACTGCAGACATGGATGCTGTAGTTGGTGTAGACCCATCAGTTGTATAATATACTAATGGTGCATTATCTCTAGTGTCAGATGCTGTGATAGTAATCGCTACACGTCCATCATAAATACCACTATCTGGAGTCATTCCAATTGTTGGAGCAACTTCATCATCACCAATTTCAACCCAAGCACCATTATCATAACCTAAACCTTCGTTACCACAAGTTGATAAGTCTCCAGTTTTTCCAGCTCCGCTATTTGTAAAAATAACATTTGCACAAGTACCACCTTCAACTTCATACTTCATCCATCCTGTGCCAACTTCAGGTGCAGATTGTAATGCTACACCTGGCCATGTTACTGGATTAGGTGCTGTAATTGTGCCGTTTGCTTCTACGTTCCAATAATAAACATGGCTATAATTTTTTACGTAGATTGTAAATGTTTGAATAGGATTAAACGTAAACTCTTCGGTGATAATATCAGAAGATCCTTCTGCATTATAAGCTATTGCTTTTACAGTTACTGTTTCTCCTTCATTACCATTAATAGCTATTATTCCTGTATATTCTAATGATGAACTCGATGGTGTAGTTCCATCTGTTGTATAGTAGATAACGCCATCTTGAGTTGCAGAAATAGTAACATTTCCTGACCCTGTAGGAAAGTTTTTACTTTCTGGAGAGATAGCTACTGTAGGTACCATTGGTCCAGGGCAATTGCCAGGGCAACTATTTGACCAACTTCCATCTTTATACCACCCATCTTGAGTTCTTGATAAATCATCTGATTGAGCTCCACCATTATCTGTAAATACAATCCCTGTAGATAATGCAGTTACAGTTGCATGGTACCATCCATTTCCAACATCGGTCATGGTAATACCCGGCCAAGCGGTATCTTCAGTACTGCCAACAGGAACAGCATCATAATGATGCATATTAGCACTACCCCAATCTGCAGGTTTGTAGAAGTAAATGTTGATAGGGTCAATCTGACCCACGGCGTATTTTTTCTCTGCAGTGCCTGTACGTCCTGATGAATTTACTGCTACTGCTCTAACTGTTGCTGATTGAATTAAATCAAAAGGACCTGTATAAACATCCCAAGTAAGGTAGTCCTCTTTATTATCGCTATCATTAGTAGTGTAATAAGTGACTACATTAGAATCTTCTGCATCAATTGCTGAAATCGAAACTGTAATTGACGTTTCATCATATTGTGTATCTGGTGAGATATTTACAATTGGACGAGATACGTAAGTGTAGTTTTTATCATATAATAAAACAATACCTTCTGCATCTGCAGTAAATGTTACCGATCCATTTTCAACAATATCCATTGCACCCGTATAATGATCAATAATTGTATCTCCATTAGGGTAATAATCTGCTACGTCAAAAGTAACATTTCCTTGTGCACCTACCGCTACAATAACTCTATCAGAAAGTTGTTCTGTTGGATTATTATAATCACGTACAAAAGTATAAGGAGCAGTTCCTATTTGTTTATGAGAACCAGCACCAACAGACGGGTGATCTCTACGGAAAGTACCTAACTTTTTCCATACATCATGCTGAGCTGTGTTAAAGCTACCCCAGTTCATTTCAGAACGAGTATTTTGTTCCGCATCACTCCAATTCCCTTCCGGTCTTCCTGTTTCATCTCCGTAGAAAATTTGAATACCACCTGGTAATAACAAGAAACCTGGTGCTGCCGCATGTAAAGAGTTACGATCAAATAATGGAACAACATCATGAGATGATAAATAACTTAATGAGTTCCATGTAGGATCATCATTAATGGTTGCATATTCTGAATACAATGATTCTAAAGAACTTGCATCTCTGCTTGCAACACGAGCATCATTTTTAAGGTTAAAATTGATTACTGAATTAAAGTTACCATCAGTATGATAGTTCGACTTATTCTTACCATGTCCCCAAACTTCTGCAGTCATCCAGAACTCTTTATTGTCCATTGCTTTTGATGGATTCTCTTGTTTCCAAGCTGATAAAGCTGCAATTGCATATTGTTTTAAACGAGCCCAACGCTCCATTTCAACATGTTTTGCTGTATCTATTCTAAAACCATCGATTCCATATTTTCTTACCCAATCAGTAAGCCAGAATATCATATAGTTTGATACAACTCTAGGTAAACCTGTTTCATTAAAGAACGCATCTAATTCAGCTGTTTTCTCTGCCAATTTCCCTTCTTGCGACCACTTTGTAACAAGAATAGGAGGAATACCAACAGGCGCTAAATCTTCTGTTTTTAAATCTGGTAAGAAACCTACGCAATTATCAATTCCTCCTCCAGAAGAACAAGCATCGTACCCAGCTACATCTGGATGACGCATCCAATCTGGACCCCAATATTTAGAAATCCATGTTCCACCAGAAGAATAATCTACAAATTTTTCGTGGTATGAATGCCAAGAATCAGCTCCTGATGGTTGCCACGCTCTCCAAGATGGATCTACAGTACCATAACCAAATTCTTCCATATCTTGCATAGTTGCATAACCCGTATGGTTCATTACAACATCTACTACAATACGGATTCCTCTTGAGTGAGCTTCATCAATAAATTCCTGAAAATCAGCTTCCGTACCCATGTTACGATCAAGTTCTGACCAATCTAATGCATAATAACCATGGTATCCATAATGACGGAAAGATCCATCAGAACTTCCTCCAACCCATCCGTGCATTTGCTCTACTGGTGATGTAATCCAAATTGCGTTTACACCAATCGACTCAAAATATCCTTCACGAAGTTTTGCTGTCATACCTTTTAAATCACCTCCATGGAATTCTCCTGCAGATGAGTCGTCTGTATAATTATCTCCATTACCGTTTTTCCCTCTATTGTATTCATTATTATTCGAAGGATCTCCATCATAAAAACGGTCAGTCATTGTAAAATAAACTGTTGCATTATCCCAAGTAAAATTATCTTTTTTAGCACTTGGTCCAGAGTTATTATTATTGTTATTGTTGTCCTCTTCTTCTTTTGTATAAGTTGAAGTAATCACATCAGAAGATAGGTTACCTTTAAATGCTTTTGCCTTAAGAACTGTTGTTTCTGTAAAAACTAAAGTCGAAGTATAAAGAGAAGATGACGTTGATGGAGTTGTTCCATCAACTGTATAATAAATCGATGCACCATCATTTGATAAAAGATTTACAGAAAAAGAAGCTGTAAATGTAGCATCTGATTGATCAGAAGAAAGTGTAATAATTTCAACATCATCAGGACAATCTCCACCAGTACAAGTTGTTGAAATAACACCATCCGAATACCAAGAAGTACCAGAGATAATTACATCTGTATCTTGATTAGTTGCAAAATCATGAAAAACAAAATTTGAAGATTCTGCCCCTGGCAATTCTACGGAATACCAATTAGAAGTTCCTTCTACACGTTGCATTTCTATACCAGGCCATTCTGTATCTGCCACAGATCCAATTGGTGACGCTGCCCAATGATGAGCATATAATGTACCCCAACCCGCTTGTTTTTGTACATAAACAGTCATTACTGGAAGTGGCTCTCCAATATAAAATTTCTTTTCTATCTGACCCGATTTGTTATCTGAATCAAATGATATAGCTTTTACTGTTGTTGTTGAATTAATAGTAAAAGGTACTGTATAAACTGCAGAATTAACTGTAGGAGTACTTCCATCTAAAGTATAATAAATAGGTAAGTTAGAATCTCTATCATCAATTACTGATAACGCTACTTGAATTGGATTATCAGATTGTTGGACAGATGGATCTATTGATACAGCTGGTGCAATATTAACACCTACTCCTTTATCCCAAATCATATAGCCAGGACCTTCTGCCTGAATAATCCAACCTGAACCATTTGGCCTCCAACTTGTATTACCAATTGTCATTGCAAGCTTATTATCAACTACTGCTGCATAACCATTGCCATCTGCTTGTTGAATACTTACAATACTTGTTTTAGAAATATCATTCGCTTTACGAATAGCAATCATTTGTGCTATTTCATCATAAATACCATATTCAAAAAGGTGAGAATAAAACACCATAGGAGCACCTGCATGTGTTAATATGTAAGCATAACCTTGTAGTACTTGAGAGTTAGAAACAGGATCATTAGGAAATGCACTTCCTGGATGGTCACCTTGTCTTACTGGCTCTGTATCATGATTTTCTAAAAAAGTCACTGATTGCTGAGGCCAAACTCCTGCTACACCCGGCATTTTACCACCATTGTTCAAGACTCCATAATTACCATTAACAGCACTATGTAAAGCAAACTTTAAAGGGAAATCAAATGCTGTTGAAGTACCTTGAGCACCATCCACCCAATTGATAATATCTTGAGTATTACTTGTCCAATTTTCTCCAATAGAAATAGAAGGAGATGTTGCATTATTATAATCAGCAAAATAATTTGCAGCAAAACCATGTACAAAGTCATATCTCCACCCAGAGTAACCGACATCCGATTTTAACCAATTCATCCAATCCTTAATTGCTTGTTGAGTAGCTGGATCTCTATGGTTTATATCTCTTGCCGCACTATAAGGAGTACCCGTATCAAAATCTCCACAACCCTCGCCAGGGAATTGTTCGTTTACCTCATCGTCAGAAGTAATACCATTACATCCTAAAGCTGGTTCACAGAAATCTGCCCAACCTGTACAACCTACACGATGATTAATAACTATATCTGCAATAGAAATAACTCCAAGGTTATTTAATTGAGATATTAATGCTCTAAGTTCTTCTTCAGAACCATAGTTTGAATTTAGATCGTACCATTTTCTTGGTAGGTAACCTGCTCTATCTCCTGCATCAGAAGATGGTGGTAACCATATACCATCAATATCGGCTGCTTTAATAGCATTAGCTTTTGATGATAATACTTGCCACCAATCTTTTTGGGCGGCGTCTGCAGATTCCCAATGGAACCCTTGCAAATAAACTTCTTTTCCATCCTGCGCTATTGCTACTACATTATTAAGTAGGAGAAATAGAATTGAGATGACAGAAGTGAGTAACAGTTTAAAGTTCTTTTCCATTTTCAATTCATAAAAATTAGTTAATCAGAAGTTGTGTGTTTTGGGAGCACACTTTTCATTTCATATTCCAATTTTACTGATGAAAAAAATGATAATCGACACTCAAAAAAATAAAACGTTCACATTACACTTTGCAACGTTCCAAATCAAGAACCGGCACTCACTAAACGTTACTTAAAGTAGTTTTATGTACTATTTTAGATTTCTTTCAACTAAGGAAAATCATGAAGAATTAATTCAAAATTCTAAATTTCGAGAAGATTAACTATCTTTCTAGAAAGAAAAATCTCCAACTTAAACGAAACTATGGATTTCAAAGAAATAAAAAGAGTAAGTGTTATTGGCGCCGGATGGCTAGGACTACCTCTTGTAGAAAAACTAATCAAGAATGGTTTTGATGTTAAAGCAAGCGTAGGTTCAGAAGAAAAACTATCATTAATTTCCGATTTAGGTGCTACTCCATACTACTTAAGGTTTGACCCAACATGTAATGACCCAAAAGGTTTAACTGACTTACTAGATACAGATGCAGTAATTATTTGCATTGCTCCTCGATATGGGCAACACAAAATGATGACTTACCATGCCGAGCAAATAAAAGTAATAAAAGATAAAATAGAGAAGTTACCTGTAAATAAAGTCATTTATACGAGTTCTACAGGCGTCTATAAGGATACTAATAAAGAAATTAATGAAAATGCAGAAACATCTGAACAACCTAGAGCAAAATCTGTAGTTCTTGCTGAAGAAGTGCTGAGAATTAATACTGATTTAGATGCTACTATTTTACGTTTAGGTGGATTAATGGGCTATGACAGAATTCCTGCAAAATATGTTGATGGAAAAGAAGGTTTAAATAATGCCGAAATTCCAGTAAACTATGTATTTAGAGATGATGCGATTCGTGCCATTCTACATATATTAGATGTAAACGATCATAATAGCTGGAATAAGGTTTTTAATGTTGTTGCTCCTGAACACCCTCCTAAAAGAGTTGTCTACGAAAATTCTGCTAAATACGGAGATTACATTTCTCCTACTTTTGTAGAAACAGAAAAATCACCTCCATTTAAAATTGTAAATGCTGATAAAATTCAAAAGAAGATTGGATTTACATTTCTTTTTCCGAATCCTTTGGAGTTTAGTTACAATCATTTATCGTTATAAAAAAAAGAAACTCACTGCAATACAGTGAGTTTCTCTCCCCTTAACAATTAAACCAAATAATTTTTTAATATCCTTTAGTTAATTCTATCGAAAGAAAGAACTCACTTAGGGTCAAACCCTAGATACAAAATTTATTTGCATATTGTAAAGATAAGTTAATATTTAAAAACACTACTTCTATTTCGCTTAACGCTTTCCTTTTTTCGATAAACATGATATTTCGTTCGATTAATATTTTATTTTTAGGCTATTTTATGCAAAACCCTTCAAATTAAAGTCTCTACATAAATCTAAATGTAAAGAGTTTAGTCCTTCATTCTTCGAATAACCAAGTGATTAAAAAAGTAAATAATCATCTAGATAAACTAATAAATTAGTATTGATTGTACTAAGATTAGTATTAGATAATTATCTTTACTAAAATTCAATTCAGATACCTTGATTTTACATGCGTAGTATATATAAATCACTTCTCTTAATTTTTCCTTTAATAGTAGTATTCAATCAATCTACTATTGCTCAAAAAAACTTACTAGACCCTGCTAGAATATCCGCAGGTATTAAAGGAGGTTATACCTCTTCTTCTGTTGGTTTTTATCCAGCAGTAAATAGATCGGCAGAAACAGCTCCTACTTTTGGTATTGTGATGAAATATAATGCAGAAAAATACTTTGGAGCTCAGTTCGAAATAAATTACGCTACAATAGGTTATAAAGAATTTAATAAAGAAGATATTACTGAAGAAGTCTATGAACGTCAATTTAACTATGTTCAGGTACCTCTACTAACTCACATATATATAGGTAAAGGAAAATTGCAATTTTTTATTACGGTAGGACCTCAATTAGATATACTTGTAGGAGAAAATAAACAAGTTCTCTCTGATCTTAATAATCAAGCATATGATTATTACGACAAGCCAGCCAACCCTATAGCTGTTTCTTTAGCAGGAGGGGCAGGTATTAACATTATTACTGGAATTGGTCATTTTCAAATTGAAGGAAGGTTTTCTGCAAGTATGACAAATATTCTTGAAGAGCCAGATAGATCATCTACTGATAGATCTAATTCTACGTTTGGAGGTGTGAATTTTTCTTACTTAATACCTATTCAAGGATGGAAAGAAAAGCCTAAAAAGTCACCTTCGTTCGATGGTATTATTCCTTCGAAAGATAAAGACGAAAATAAAAATTCTAATTGGGAAAATAGAGACTAGCTTACATACTGTCTCCTTTAGAAGTTAGGTAATTTAAAATATCATCAGCTGCAACTTTAAAAGTCTTATCAAGTTTTGCACTTTTAAATGAGTTAATAGCAATGTCTAATTCATTTTCTTTCATTGCAGCAATCCCTAAAGTAAAATAGTATTTAGATTTAGTTTTCACATCTAAACCATTGTATTTTACTAGGTCTTCTAAAACCACTATAGATTCATCTGTCTTATCTTGCTTAAATAAGGCTACTGCTTTTGTATACTTTACTAAGTAATTGTAAGGATCTAATTCAAGAGCCGAATCACAAGAAACTACAGCTTCTTGAAATTTTTCTGAACTTAATTGCCAGTTTGCAACATCTTCATACACTTTAGCCTTCATCTGCTTATCCTCAAGATTTTCAATCATCATGTATGCTTTTCTAATCTGTTCAGATTTGTCTGAAGTAACCTCTGCAATTTTAATTTGCAGTTCATGTAATTTTAAATTACTCTGATCTTGTTTTAATGCATTGAAAAGTAAGTTTGTTGATTTATCAAAATCATAGATTTGGAAATAGCACAATGCTATCCAATACTTATATTCAGGTGTTAACTTTGCAACTAATTTTTTATAAGGACCATAATTAGCTTTTGACAATACATTCGCTAATTTCTCATACTCCTCTAGGTTATAATAAGCATATCCTAATTCGTAGTAAAATCTAGCTGTTTGAGAATGTTTGTCAGAAGGAACATAATTCAAAGCTTTTTTAATATCAACTACAGCATCATTATATTCTTTATCCATATTATGCAATTTTGCAGAATAATATAATGCGATATAGTTATTATCAGCTACAGATAATACGTCTTCAATATGAGGACGGATTTTACTATACTCTTCTTTTTTAAAGAGCATCATAATTATCTGATTCTTTGCTGTAATTCTTTGAGATGGGTTAGATAAATATTTAAAAGATTGATCGTAATAAAAAATCGATTCTTTAAAGTAATCTTTTCTTAAATAAAGTCTAGCTAATTGATAATTCATAAATCCATTCTCAGGAAAATGTCTTGTTCCTTCAACAAAAGTATCAATAGCGTTATTAAACTCATTCAAAATAACTTGACACCTAGCTTTCTTTAAGTAAAAATTCTCTTGAAGGGAATCATAACTAATAGCTAAGCTATATTCATCTATGGCTTCTCTAAACTTTTTTTGTTTATATAACTCATCTGCTTGAACGTAGTGATCAAGAGATTTATCTTCCTGCGCATAAAGGTTCTCTAGTGTAGAAAAGCTTAATATGGAAGTAAAAGAAAGCACGTAAAATAGTATTCGAGTCATATGGTAAAAAATTGAAGAGTACTTATTATTTCGTTAGAATAGTCCATCATCTTATACTCTATTGAAAATCTAATACTAAAAATCACCTAATTAAAAATATCAATATAAATAATTAAGTGATCAATTAACAATTATTATTTCAATTTTTATTCCAAAATTAGTTTAGGAATAAAATTTTTCATCAGTATAGTCTCTTTGCAGCCAATTTACCATATCTTTTTCATAGTCATCTGGGTCATAATCTGAAGATGCTAACGTGATAGATATCGCTCCTTTACTAAAGTATAAAGTACGCCAAACCCGTGGAGGCAAATATAAGCCTTGACAAGGGTTATCTAATAAAAACACCTGACGTTTCATGTCCTCAAGAATAACCTCTACCTCAATTGTACCATTTACAGCAACAATAACTTCTTCCGTTTCTTTGTGTGCATGGTTTCCACGAACAGTCTCTTTATTTGCACCGTGCGTCCAAAATACTCTTCTAATAAGAAATGGCACCTGCTTCATTTCTTGTACGGGTGTTAAAAACCCCATACTATAGGAGCCATGTTCTTCTAATTCTATTATTCTAGGAACAGAGTTAATCAACTTTTTCTTCTTTAAAGTCATCGCACGAATGTATCAAAATAAAGCTACTCTAAGCACACAATCTTAGAGTAGCTCTTTTCTATATTAAATTAGACCAATTTTCTTTTTTATATCGTTAGGTATAGCGTCTTTATGAACCATTACTGAAACGGTTTTCATTTGGATGTATCCTTCTGACATATATAAATATCCGCCAAAATCATTTGAGTTTGCACCCCATGAATTCTTTGTTACATAATATTTTTTTCCATTATCATCTTTTACAACACCCACAATATGCATAAGATGATCGTCTGTTGTTGCATAAGAATCATAAGCTTCCTGACGAGCTTCTTTAGAAACAACAGGCTCCTTACCATTTTTATCTTCTATTGTTGCTTTTCCATTTTTGTGTGAAAAAGATTTTTCGCTAACATCTCCATCCCAAGCTAAAGAATACCCTTTATCCAAAGCATTATCCATTACTCTTTGTAATTGATCAAGGGGAAGGTTATAATAAATACCATTCGACCAATTATCAGGTATCTGTAATACACATGGAGCATACTCATCATAACTAGTAAATGATGTCAACTCAATATAATCTTTAGGGTTAAAATCTAATGTTTTTGCAAAAGATTTTGGTGTATACTCTTTTCCGTCTATTTCAAATTCTTTAGGAGTTTCTCCCATGTAAGCATCTAAAACAGCATTTAATGCATCTTTCCAATGGTCTGTTACAGAAGACGCTGAAGCTAAAGTTTTCAACATACTTTCCATTACACCAAATAATTCTTGATGGTCATATTGTCCTTTCGAACCATTTTTACCATCATAAGCAGCATTTGGAACAAACCCTTTTTCTGAGATAATATGCATAACATCATGTGCTAAGCCACCTTCTCCAAATTGGGTTTTACCATGCCTACGTACATACCTTTCTGCTTTGTTTGGATACGTATTTCTAACAAAATACATCTCCGAAATATCAAATTCTCCTTTTCCTTTACGCATTAATTCAGACTCAATAAAAGAGGTTGTTGAAAAACTCCAACATGTACCTGTTCTTCCTTGACTCTTTACAGGTGTTGTTTTTACTTGATGAACAACTTTTAAATTTGTACCATCTACAATCCCTGGCTCCTGTGCTAATGCTGTGACAGAAGAAATACTTGCTAATAGAACAGAAGCTATTACATTTCTAAAAGAAACAAACTTCATAAAATAATATTATTTGATTGAATAATTACATTTGTATTTTTCAATCCAAATTTACTGATTTTAGGAGTTAATTTCTAATTTTTACTACTTCAATTTCTGTGAATTTATGGTACTGGGTCATATCCACTACCTCCCCATGGGTGGCAACTCTTTATTCTTTTAAAAGCTAACTTACCTCCTTTTATTAATCCATGCTTTTTTAAAGCTTGGATTGTATACTCGGAACATGTAGGTGAATATCTACATGATGAAGGTGTATATGGAGAGATTAAAAGTTGATAAGCTCTCACTAAAATCACTAAAAACTGTGCAAAAACCTTTTTCATATTCGTTTATTCGGGTATAAGTCGATAAAAAAACCGCATTTTTGACCCATTCAGGAGATTACAATGATTATTTGTAATAAAAAGAATGATCTTTATTCACATTGACAATCTTATTGTATAAATTGCAAGCTTAAAGGTAATATTAAAATTTACTAACAAATAACCAACTGCAACCATGAGTGTATTGGTCAATAAAGACTCAAAAGTAATTGTTCAAGGATTCACAGGATCTGAGGGCAGTTTCCACGCCGAGCAAATGATTGCTTACGGCACAAATGTAGTAGGTGGAGTTACTCCAGGTAAAGGAGGACAAACTCACCTAGATCGTCCTGTATTTAATACTGTATCTGACGCAGTAACTCAAGCAGGTGCTAATGTTTCTATCATTTTTGTACCACCAGCTTTTGCTGCTGATGCAATTATGGAAGCTGCTGATGCTGGAATCAAAGTAATTATTGCAATTACTGAAGGGATTCCTGTTGCAGATATGGTAAAAGCGAAAAACTACTTAACAGGTAAAGATGTAACACTTATCGGACCTAACTGTCCAGGTGTTATTACTCCAGGTGAAGCTAAAGTTGGTATTATGCCAGGCTTTATTTTCTCTCCAGGTAAAGTAGGTATCGTTTCTAAATCTGGAACTTTAACGTACGAAGCAGCAGATCAAATTGTAAAAGCAGGTTTCGGTATCTCAACTGCAATTGGTATTGGTGGTGATCCAATTATTGGAACATCTACTAAAGAAGCTGTACAGTTATTAATGGCTGACCCTGATACAGAAGCAATCGTTATGATTGGTGAGATCGGTGGTAACTATGAGGCTGAAGCTTCTAAATGGATCCAAGAACAAGGTAATCCAAAACCTGTTGTTGGTTTTATTGCAGGTCAAACTGCTCCAAAAGGTAGAAGAATGGGTCATGCTGGTGCTATTGTTGGCGGCGAAGACGACACTGCTGAAGCAAAAATGCGTATAATGGCAGAGTGTGGAATTGCGGTTTCAAAATCTCCTGCTGATATTGGAGAAACATTATCTAAGCTTTTAGTAAAAGCATAAAGTATTGTTTCTATACACAAAAGCCCTTTCTAATTTATTTAGAAAGGGCTTTTGTTTTTATAAATGCTATAATATAATTAGATACGCTCTAATATAAATTCTACTCTTCTGTTTTGTAAATGCATTGAATTGGAACATTTAACACCATTGTCACATTTATTTATAAGTTCATCTTCACCTACTCCCACCGCATTAATGTGTGATGCTAAATTTTTCTCTGCCATTAAAAGTTCTTTAATGTATTCAGCTCTTCTTTGAGTAACTTCTTTATTATACTCATCAGATCCTCTAGAATCAGAATGTACTTTAACAGTCACTTTAACATTGGAGAATGCTTTCATTAAATCACTTAATATTTGTATATGTTCTTCTCCTTTAGTGATTTTATAATGGCTATTGATTTCAAATTCTAAATTTGAAAAAACATAAGTTTCATTGAGTTTCACCTCATCAATAGTATACGTAACATCAATTTCCTCATCAGTTGATAAACCAACCGTAGAAAATGAATGCATTAACTGATCAAAGTACTTTGGTTTTGTTCCATGTACTGTAAAATCAGATTCATCATTTAAGGTAATAACGAATTTACCTTCCTGATCTGTATAAATTGTAGTCTTGGCACCACTTTTGGTATTCTCTACACAAACCTTAACACCTTCAACCGTATTACCGGTTTTACTATCTAGGTAAAGGCCTTTTAGTGTAAATTCTTTATTTTCTGCTAAAGTAATTGATGAGATAAATAGCAAAAAGTAGCACAAAGGGTTTTTAGTAAGTAAATGAGTAAATCGCATAATATAAATACCGATTAGATTTGGTATTAAATGAAGTTTTAAAAGTCAAATATACAAAATATAAACGTTTGTTAATAAAATAAGTTGTGTAAAACACCTATTTTTCTTACTCAATTAGAAAACGATCTTAATTTCAGCATTGTTTGGTACAATGTATAAAAGATGCTTTTTTAAATATTGATCTTCAATAAATTAAGCTTATGATTAGAGGGATTACAATATATTTTTTCATTTTAGTCCTTAGTCTTACGTCAGTCTATGCACAAACTGATAATCAATTTACTATAATAGGAAGAATTAACTCCGATAAAGGTAAACATATTGATGACGTAGAAGTGATAGTTTATGCCCTTAATCAAAATAAAAAGAGTAGTAAAATTCGGTTAGAACAAATTTCATCTACAAAATCGAATAAAGAAGGTAAATACCAATTCCAATTACCTGTAGATAATAATTACCAAGTTGCATATTTTAAATCTGGCTGGAAATCTGTTGATAAACCTCTAATTATCCATGCTACAGATGCAAAAGAAAATCAAAAAATAAGTATTCAATCAAATTTAATTAAAGGTGACGGGTTACTTACTTTAAATGGTACAATTGTAAATAACGACAAAGAACTTCTTAGACTTTATATTCATAATATTCAACATAAAACAACCTTGTTCCTTCCTGATATTTCTAATAATTTTCACACATTATTAGAATCTACAGGTGAATATGAAATAAAAGTAATTTCTAATAAGAATTATGTTCTCTATGATGAAAAAGTTACTATAGAACAAAAGTCAACTAATATTGATATTCTATTAACTAATTATAGAAAAAGACTTCCTAAATTTCCATTTGATATTAATACTGGTGAACTATCAACAGAAGGAAAATCTGAACTAAACACTCTTGCTGTAGAATTAAAATCTGATAAAAACCTAAAAGTTACTATTGAATGTCATACTGATTCTAGAGGTGATGATGAATTCAATCTAAAAAAATCTAAAGAACAAGCAGAATCTATCAAAAACTACTTAATTTTACAAGGTGTATCTCCTTATAGGATAAATGCTAATGGTTTTGGTGAAAACTTATTACTAAATGAGTGTAAGAATAATGTAAAATGTTCTAACTTAAAGCATCTTGAAAACAGGAGAGTTGAATATTTATTTTCAATAAGCAATTCAAACTAACTGCTTATTCCTTTATAATGTAGAATGACTATCAATACATTTCAAAAATATACCTTAGGCTTTAATTCATCAGACAATCAGAAATCAACGGTTTGGATTAAAGAAACTAGTTCTGACAGCTTAATTTTTGGTACTTGCATTGCTGAAGAGGACTTCTCTTCACATCAAAAAAATCATATTGAGACAGCTTTTAAAGAAAGTAGTAAACCACAGGTTTCTTTAAAAAATGCAGCTAAAATAGTAAAAGAAAACAATGGAGTTGATCACACTTTGATTTATCTAAAAGATCGAAGAATGTGGCATTCAAGAAATGGAAAGCTTCGTGTTTTTGTCTATAGACAAGGAAGGTTCCTTTCACCTCCTCATAATAAAGTGAGTACTGTTGTTCCTCCCTTTTTATTAAAAGAAGATGATCAGCTGATTATTGCAAACGCATCCTTATTTTTTAATACTGATCCCAAGTTATTAAAGGAGATATTTTCTTCTTCATTACCACAAGAAGTTGCAGAGAGATTAATCTCTAATTCCTCTGTGGAAAATGAAACTTTAGTTGCATCAGTTTTACCTTGTGAGTTTTTACGTGATAACACACCTAGTAGACATAGAGAAAAAGCTTTATCTGATGTCTTCCCTAACGAAAGAGAAGTAAACGAACGTTTAGCAAACCCAAGTCAACAAAAAAACACCATCTACAACTTTATTGGTTTTGTTCTATTCGCATTACTGATTGGAATAATGTACAATCAAAACAAAAGCAATTGGAAAGGGGAACTAAAAGAAAAAAATAAAGAGATTGCTTTACTTAAAAAGAAAATTGAGAAGTCTGATAAAATCATAGAATCATATAACCGTTATCAAAGGCAACATATTAAATCAATATCTGAGAGAAACTTTGATGCTTTAGACAACGAAAGGTACAGAATGTATGCATTGTTTAGAGATACTAGAAGTAAATTTAACCGAACACAAGTTGCTGATAAATTTAATATTTATAATCCATTAGCTATCGAATCAAAAGTGGTGATGGACGAAAATTGGTTTATTGTTCCCGTAAAAGGTAGTCATCTACTTCAAAAAGGAGAAACACTTAGTTACGTTGCCAAAATGTATTATGAGAATGAGAAAGAAGGTATTCAACTTATTCAAGAATTTAACCCTCAAGTAGTTGAAGGACATTCTATCTTTTTACCTTTCGAACAAGAAGACTAAAAAATTATTGTAGTGATAAAGTAATAATAAATCTATTTTTTATTATAAAAGGAAAGTTAATAGTCACTCACAATTAGAAGATAACAGTGGTCTTTTGTAATTTTGCTGATTAAGGTCAATAACTACCTTTTATTCAAAATTAAATTTTATAATGATCCACTCATTTATCGGTGATTTAGGGCATATTTCTATCATCATAGCTTTTGTAGGTGCAATAATTTCTGCAATTGCATACCGTATTACTGCCATTGAAAAAAATGAGCTTGAACGTCAAAATTGGAAAAAATTAGCACGTGGCACATTTATAGTTCATGGTTTTTCAATTTTTGGTATTGTGTGTATTCTATTTTATATGATTTTTAATCATTACTATGAATACCACTATGTTTGGAGTCACTCTTCTGATAATTTACCTGTTTATTATATTGTTTCTAGTTTCTGGGAAGGACAAGAAGGTAGTTTTCTTGTTTGGGCATTTTGGCATGTACTAATCAGTATTTTTGTTATTAAAAGGTCTGACGAATGGGAAGCTAATGTAATGTTTATTATTGCAGCTGTACAAGCCTTTTTAGTTTCTATGGTATTAGGTATCACGATTTTTGGAAATAAAATTGGGTCATCTCCTTTTATTCTTCTAAGAGACGCTATTGAAGCTCCTGTTTTTGCTACTAATCCAGACTTTGTTCCTGAAGATGGTACAGGTTTAAATCCACTACTTCAAAATATTTGGATGGTCATTCACCCTCCAACATTATTTATGGGATTTGCATTGTGTATTGTTCCTTTCGCATATGTTATTGCAGGTTTAATACAAAAGAAATATTCTGAGTGGGTAAAACCAGCAATGGGGTGGGTTGTATTAGCTGTTTGTGTATTAGGTATCGGAATTATGATGGGTGCTTATTGGGCATATGAAACTCTTAATTTTGGTGGTTATTGGAACTGGGACCCTGTAGAAAATGCCGTGTATGTTCCTTGGTTAATCCTTTTAGCTGGTTTACACCTAATGTTGGTACAACAAAAAAGTAAAACTGCATTAAAATCAAGTATGATATTACTTGTTGGTGCGTTTATTCTTATTTTATATTCTACATTCTTAACAAGAAGTGGCGTTTTAGGCGAAGCATCTGTCCATTCATTTACAGATCTTGGGTTATCTGGTCAGCTATTATTGTATCTTTTATTTTTTACTGCTATTGCTATTGTTCTTTTCATTGTTAGGTGGAAAGATATGCCTAGCGATAAAGAAGAACCAAGTGTTTATAGTTCTGAATTTTGGATATTTATTGGATCAACTATCCTTGTATTGATGAGTTTCCAGGTCCTTGTACCAACTTCAATCCCTGCATGGAATGCATTATTATCAAATTTAGGTATAGAATCTAACCTCGCTCCTCCAGCTGATGCAGTTACTTTCTATACTAAATTTCAATTATGGTTCTCTGTAGCTGTTGCTTTAGTTTCTGGTACAACGCAATTCTTTTATTGGAAACGTCTTAATAAAGAAAATATTTGGTCTACATTATCTGCTCCATATGTAGTTACACTACTAATAGCAGCCTCATTTATAATATTAGGTAATGTACACCAACCATCATATATAGTATTACTTACTGCTTCAATTTTTAGTATCGTAGCTAACCTTCATGTTTTAACTAGGTTTACTAAAATGAAAATAGCTATTTCAGGAGGTGCTATTTCGCATATTGGTGCAGCACTTATGTTACTAGGTATTCTAAGTTCTTCAGGGTTTGAAAAGGTTATTTCGTTAAACCTATCAGGTAGAATTTATAACAGTGAATTTCCTGAAGAAATGAATAAAGAAAATGTTCTTTTATTTAGAGGACATGCTAAAAAAATGAATCAATATAACCTTACATATAAAGGACCTAGATTAACTTCTAGAGATATTGATGGTTACTTCGACAAAGAAAAGGTTAAATCAAAAATCAACGATCCATATCACGCTATCGTAATTGACGATATTATAGTGAATGGCGAAACAGTAGCAGAAGTTGGTGATGAAATTCAAATTTATAATGAGAATATCTATTATGAAATTGAATATACTGATGACAAAGGAAAATCTTTCTCACTCTTTCCAAGAGTTCAAGATAATGAACAAATGGGACCTATTCCTTCTCCTGATATTGCTACATTTTGGAATAAAGATATGTACACACATATCACTAACCTTGCGGTTGACGAAGACGAAGTTGAATGGACTGCTCAAGACCCAATGACAATGTCTATTGGTGATACGGTTTTCTTAAATGACTATGTAGTTATTTTTGATGGAGTCACTCCTCTTAAAAAAGCTCCTGGTTACACAATCAAAGATGACGATGTAGCATTAGAAGCCAACTTAAGAGTACTTGTAGGTAATAATAAAAGTATCGACTTAAAACCATCTTATATACTTACTAAAGTAAAACGTATGGGTATGGGTGGTGTTCAAGAAGATTGGGATGCAGGAATTGTTCCTTCTGTGAATAGAGAATTAGGTTTAAGAGTATCTTTAACTGAAATTAAACCCAAGGAAAATGCATTTATCTTTTCTGCTGATACTACTCAAAAAGATTGGGTTATTATGAAAGCAATTGAAAAACCTTTTATAAGTATCCTTTGGATTGGTACTCTTTTACTAGGTCTAGGTACTGGTATTTCTACAGTAAGAAGATTTAAAGATTTCAAAAACACTAAATCTACTTCTAAACCGAAACACAAAGCAGAAGCTTCTGAATTAGTTTAAATGTATTCAACTACTGATTTTAGTAGTATTTAAACATAAAAAAAAGGATCGATTATTAATTATAATAATCGATCCTTTTTTATTTAACTGAACAAAGAAGATATTTTTTTGATTACCAATCTTCATCTTCTTCTGTTTCTGTTTCTTCCGTCTTAGTAGCTTTATTTTTATTCTTCTTCTTACCTTTTGATGATTTATCTGGTTCTTCAGAATCGTCTTCTTCAGGAAGGTCAGTACTTAAATCTTCTATTTCTTCTTCTTTATTCTTCTTCTTACCAAATAGTTTCTTTTTCTCAATTAATTGGCCAGTAGAATCATACTGAGGCAATTTACTTAAAGAATCTGCCTCTATTTTTGCTAGCTGGTCAGCATCTTTTTGATCAAGAACTCTTTTCGGAATCATATAATACTTCGGCTTCCATATTTCAAACCACTTCCTCTCAACTAAATACATAGAATCTGGAACAATAAAGTACCCTGCTCTCATGCTATCTTCTAAGGCAACTCTGTCACCATATTTTTGCATGTAAACATATCCATCATATCTCATTGGCGGTAAAGAGTCTGAAGTTGATTCTTCAGCAATTCTTTCTTTTTGCTCAGGTAATTCTTTTGCAACTCTAGAATCATCATAACCTGGACCACCTCCAAATAACGCATTTTCTAAAGAATCAGATGAGGATACTAAATATATACTGTCTTCTGGTATAAAATCAATAATTGAATCCTCTTCTGTTAATTCAATTGGATATGGGTTCTTAGTAAGTGCTTTTATTGTTTGTGGATAATTTGTACTTACTAGTTTTCTATCTTGATGTGTTAGTTTACCATATAAACCTCCTCTAGGTTTAACTAAACCATTCCATTCTGTTTCTCTTGATGCAAATAGCTCTTCTTCTTTCCCTAAAGAATCATCTTTAAAGTAACTAATATAAGTTACCTTTCCATTTATTGAATACGTAGTATCGCCGTAAGGAACAAAATAATCGCTAGTAGTATCTCTCGTAGATGTTACATAGAATGGATTATTCGGATCATCCTTTTGGTAAAAAGCCGACGAATAAGCTGGACATACTTTAGGTACACATCCATCTAAGAGAAGGCAAAGAATTACACATATATAAATGAAAGTTTGTTTCATAAAATTTATACCTTTTCTACTAGAGATCTCAATGAAAGTTAGCGTAGAAAAGATTTCTTCTTCTTATTTAGGTTAAAAGCTCAAATTACTCTTCATTTGGAATAATTTACAATTATACAAATAACACAAACGTCATTACATATAAAGTGCCAAAAAAAGTTACTTTTTTATTCGATTGGATCAATTCATGATTTTTTGGTAATTTTGCAGTGTATCTTTGATAAATATGAAATCAATAGCATCAGAAATAGGAATATTAGTCCGAAAAGAAATTGCATTGGAATGGAGAGAAAGATCAAATCTTAACGGATTATTACTATATACTGTAAGTACAATATTCGTTTGTTACCTGAGTTTCAACCAACGCCAAGTAGAACTTTCTCCAATTACATGGAATACATTATTTTGGATTATACAGTTATTTGCGGCATTAAATGGTGCAGCAAAAAGTTTTACTCAAGAATCTGGAGGTAGGCACTTTTATTATTATCAAATAGTAAGCCCTCAATCAATAATTTTATCCAAAATAATTTACAATGCTTTATTAATGGTACTTGTATCATTTTTAGCTTTGGCTTTTTATAGTGTTGTTCTTGGTAACCCTGTTCAAGACCCTACATTATTTATGGCATGTGTTGGGTTAGGTGCAATTGGTTTTTCTTCTTCTTTAACAATGGTTGCAGGTATTGCTGCTAAAGCACAAGGCAACAATACTTTAATGGCAATTTTAGGATTACCAGCTATCTTACCAATGATTTTGATGCTTATTAAGGCATCAAAAAATGCAATAGATGGTATTGCTAGAAGTCAGACTATGGATGAAATTATGGTCATCTTTGCAATTGATATAATTGTAATTACAGTTTCTTATCTTCTATTTCCTTATCTTTGGAGAAGTTAAGATTTAAATTAAACAGAACAACAATGAAAGGCGCTTGGTGGAAAATCACTGCAATATTGCTCCTAGCATATACACTAATTGGAGGTCTCTTAATGGATGTACCAAGATTAGATATACTTAATGAAACAATAAGAAATTTATATTTCCATGTCCCTATGTGGTTTGGAATGATCATCGTGCTATTCGCATCTATGATTTACTCTATTAAATACCTAAGAAACCATAAATTAGAAGATGATTTATGGGCTTCAGAATTGGCTAATGCTGGTATTTTATTCGGCATACTTGGTATCGTTACCGGCATGATATGGGCTAAATTTACATGGGGTTCTGCATGGAGCGGAGATCCTAAACAAAATGGTGCAGCTGGCGGCTTAATGTTTTACTTTGCCTATATAATACTTAGAGGTTCTTTTAAAGATGAAGAACAAAGAGCACGAATAAGTGCAATCTTTAATATCTTTGCCTTTGCTGTGTTTATTCCATTAATTTTTGTTCTACCTAGATTGACAGACTCTCTGCATCCAGGTAATGGTGGAAACCCAGGGTTTAATGCCTATGACCTTGATAGTAAATTAAGATTAATATTCTATCCTGCAATTATCGGATGGACGTTAATTGGAGTTTGGTTTGCTCAAATCAGAGTTAGAATGAGAAAAATAGAAAATCAAATTTTAGAAAACGAGTAATCAAGATATATAAAATGAAAAAATTAGTATCACTTCTCACTATGTGGGTTGTATTTATGGCCACAGCAGTGGCTCAAAATAAAATACCTATTTCATCTAATGATTATAGTAACAGCTCTATCGAAATGGCTGATGCTTTCCGATCAGAAGGAAAAATATATGTTGTTGTAGCTGTAATTGTTGCATTGTGGGCAGGAATGTTGGTTTACCTTATTTCTACCGACAGAAAAATATCAAAACTAGAAAAGTTATTAAATAACTAATCACACCTAATTTTAAACCTATGAAAAAGTCTCATATTTTTGGTCTAGTCATCATTGGAGTGATGATTAGTATATTGGTAGTTACTGCAGGAGATGCTAGCCAATATGTTGATTTCTCAGAAGCATATTCTCTTGCTGCTGATGGTAACTCTTCTAAAGTTCATGTTATTGGTGAGCTTCAAAAAGATAAAAATGGAAATGTAATTGGCATACATTATGATCCCGCAAAGGACCCTAACTATTTAGCTTTTACATTAGTAGATGATAAGAACATTGCTAAAAAAGTTGTATGTTATTCTCCTCCTGCTTCTATGAGAGATTTCGAAAAATCTGAAAAAGTAGTTGTTATAGGAAGAGCTAAAGGGGAAAATCAAGACTTTATAGCGAGTGAAATTTTAATGAAGTGTCCTTCTAAATACGAGGAGAAACAACTTTAAATAAAAATTGAATATTTATAAAAAAGCCTGTTGATAATAATCAACAGGCTTTTTGTCTTATAAGGTATAGGTGTAAATTAACGTGTATAAATCATATACTTGTTTTACTACAGTTCATTTTAATACACTGTAGAAAACTTATTTTTATTCTTTTGTCGTCTTGACAATTCCTTCACTTTTGCTATTGCAAATGAATATAGGTATTCTGTTAAGGTCTCATCGTCTAATCGACTTCTATCTATAACAGTATCATAATGTTCGGTTTGTCCTTTTTGAATATGCTCTAAGAAATCATTTCTTAATTTAGAATTTTCTAGCATTTTCATTTTTGCATCATCAAAATTAAGATTGTGTGCTTTCATAAGGTGTCCAATCCTAAATTGCATTGTACTATTCACTTTAATTTTAAGTGCATTATCTAATTGTTCTGCAAAAAAAGCAGCACCTCTTCCTAATATTACAACATTACCTCTTTCAAAATAAGCATGAATTATTGTTTTTAAAGTTGATGATAATTTACCATCTAACTTATTATAACTCGGACCAAATGAATGTATCAGTTGTTCAATAATTCCTTTTTTTTCAAAAGGAACATATTCTTCAATTAACTTATATTCTATACTTAATTCTCTTGATAAATCACGAATAACACTGGTATCAATGAGTCTCCATTCTTTTTTTAGCAAATTGAATCCTACCTCATTCTTGTTCAAATATTTTACAAGCTGCTCACCAACTTTTTTTATCCCAGAACCATAATCTCTTGAAAGTGTTATTATTGTTCCTTTAGCACTTGCTTTTTTAGAAACAGAATGTGTGAATTCATATTCTAAATTCTTGATTAATTGAGTATATACATTAGTTTCCATGATAATTACATTTAAGAGTAGTTGATGTTATTAATTAAATGTAATTTAAACACTTGTTAATTGATTTTAACTGATTATTATCACTACTTACTAGTGATTTTATTCAGAATATAATTTCCCAATTCTTCTTCGTATGAGAATATATCTAACAGTAATGGATTTAATAAACCTGCAAGCATTGGAGGAACATCATCTTCAAGTGATGGTTTTTCATCAATAATAAATGCTTCCTTATATTTTTCAATTAATTGTTGTTGCTTACCATAAGCAGATTTCAATTTTGACAACTCCCATCCATCTCTAGAAAGGTGAATTAATCTTGTTTCAGAAAGAGCATCTAATTTACCACCCATTAAATGAGCTCCTAATTTTTCTGATATAAAACTCTTACCTACAATTTGTTTTTCTTCTTCTTTTATTGCTTGCATATTATTATTTATAATTTATTCCGATGATAAAGACTCAGCTGCTCCAACTAATAAAGATGGGCTTATGCGTTTCTTAAAATTAGGGTTGATGTACTCGAAATTGATCTCTCCATTTTGGCGAACAAAAAATACAGCTGGAACAGGTAACATTTGATGCTTTCCTCCATCTGTCATTACTATATCCATTCCTAAATTAGAAAACTTATTAAATGACTTATCATCTAATGTATAAGCTAATCCAAATGCCTTAGAAGCTAACATATCACTATCAGAAAAAAGCTGATAATTCATCATATGTTTATCATAAGTCATAGATAATGCATCAGGTGAATCTGGTGATATTGCTATTATTTGATACCCAATACTTACCAAATAATCTGATACTTCTCCTAACCCAGACAGTTGTCTATTACAGTACGGACACCATCCTCCTCTATAAAAAACAAGGATAGAAGGTTTTTTCTTTATTTCTTTCAATAAGTTTACTTCGTTCCCTTCTACGTCTCTTAAAAGAATTTCTTTTGGAATTATTTCTCCAATTAATAAAGGTGATATATCACTTGCTTGCTGAGGAATTTGTTGTCCATTTACATTAAGTGTTATACCTAGTATAAGTATACAGATTGAATAAAATATGTTATTAGTTTTCATAGTGACTTTGTGAGTTAATATCTGCTGATTAATTTTGAATATTTGATGAAGATAGATTAAAATATTTAATTTTAAACCTATAATAACATCCACAACGAAAAAAATTATTTAACTATTCTTATTAAATATATACCTCATATTTTTTTTGTGAAATGAAATCACTTATTTTTCATGATAATTCTATTCATTACTATTTATGGGCTTCTGTAAATTAAAACTCCTATTCATCATAGCATTTACCTTTACCTACTCCATTGTTTTTTCTCAAAAAAAGCCGGAAGCAGATAGTGTATACTTAAAGCATTTTGTAAGAGATATAAATGATAAGATTAGTGGAAGTATTTTTATGTCTAACTCAAAGTTACAATTAACTTTTAATAATCACCCTCCTAATAATTGGTGGGATGATGATGCTCTTATAAGAAGAGACCGTCCAAAAGATGTTGTCTATATACCTAATAATAGTTATTTAATTGGCCTAGGTATAAGTTTTGGCAATCTAGGAGTTAGAGCCAGTATACAAACACCAATTTCAGAATATAACGAAGATATTTATGGCAAATCAAGTGTATTTAGGTTAAGGGTTGATGGCTTTGTAAAAAAATGGTATTTAGATGCTGAATATTATAGGTATAGTGGTTTTACAGATACCAATGTTGCTATTTATGATAGTACTTGGAATCGTCCTGAAAAACTAATTAGAGAAGATATTATCACAAGATCGATCAATTTAAATGCGGTAAAATTTACTAATAAAAAGTTTAGCTATAAGGCTGTTTTCAAACAAAAAGAAATTCAATTAAAAAGTGCTTTTACAACATATTACAAACTAAGGTTCCGTTCAGAAAATTATAATGCTGCAGAACCTTTTATTCCTCCTCTTGCAAGAAATCCGGATTCTAAATACGGCACAATGACTCGTTTAAGAATGAATGATTTTACTGTTATTGGTGGTGGTGCAGGTGTATTAGTGTGGAATGGCTTTTTTCTTGGCGCAATGGTAGGAGCAGGAATTGGAGTACAACACCAAAGCTTTACATTAAGTACTGAATCTGGAATACATTACTCTATGATACCTGCACTTGATATTAAAGCATCCGGCGGGTACAATACTGAGAAGATGTTTATCACATTTCAGCTTAACTCTGAAATTACTTATAGTGCTTTACCTTCAACTTTTGATCAAGAATTTTTAGCTATTAGCTATTTTTCCAACTTCGAAGTTAACTGTGGATATAGGTTCGATATGGGACCTCACATTACCAGAAGTGTTGAATGGGCTAATCATATCATTCATACTACTGTTAATGCAGTAATTGGGAAAGGACACCCTAAGACAAATAAAAAAGCATCTGATGATTAAATCAAATGCTTTTTTATGATTAGAAAGATCCTCTTAATTTATAAGTATCAGCCACTTTTGTTATTGCGACCATGTAAGAAGCAATTCTTAGTGATACATTATGTTTATCAGCAATAGCAAAAACTCTTTCAAAAGCTTCTTTCATTATTCTATCACTTCTTCTATTTACTCGATCTCTCGTCCATTTATACCCTAATCGGTTTTGAACCCATTCAAAATATGAGACTGTTACCCCTCCTGCATTAGCAAGAATATCTGGCACAACCACAATTCCTTTTTTATGTAAAATACCATCTGCTTTAGCCCCCGTTGGTCCATTTGCACCTTCAACTATTAAACGGGCTTTAATTTTTTCTGCATTTTTATTATTAATAACATCTTCTTTAGCAGCAGGAACAATTACATCTACATCGAGTTCAAGTAACTCATCGTTTGTAATTTTACTTCCTCCTGTATAACCTTCTAGTGTTTTATATGTAGCTCTATACTCACTGGCTTCTCTTAAATCGATACCATCTATATTATAAAATGCTCCAGTATGATCACTTATTGCAATAACTTTTAATCCTTTTTGAGCTAATAATTTCGCAGCATTACTTCCTACATTTCCAAAACCCTGAACAGCAACTGTGGCTGTGGTTGGGTCAATCTTCATTTTACGAAGTGCTTCCATTGTAGAAACCATAACTCCTCTACCTGTAGCTTCAACTCTGCCCAATGATCCCCCTAAAACTAGAGGCTTACCTGTAACAACGGCTTGAACAGTTTTACCTTGTGCTTTAGAGTATTCATCCATAATCCAAGCCATTTCTTGTGGGCCTGTACCCATATCTGGGGCTGGAATATCAGTGTCTGGACCAAAAACTTCATACATTTTTACTGTATAAGCTCTTGTAAGTCTTTCTAACTCTCCTTGTGACATTACGGATGGATCACATTTAATTCCACCCTTTGCTCCTCCATAAGGGATATCTACAACAGCACATTTCCATGTCATCCATGCTGCAAGTGCTTTTACCTCATCAAGGTTTACATCTAAGTCGTATCTAACACCACCTTTAGAAGGTCCTAATGTGTTTGAATGGATTACTCTATATCCCTCAAAAACTTTCTTATGACCATCGTCCATTACAATTGGCAATGACACTATTACTTGTTTTGCAGGACTCTTTAATACCTCATAGGTTTCTAAATCCAAGCCTAGCTTTTCGGCAGCAATATTAAATCGCTCCATCATCGACTCAAATGGATTTTCCTTGTCGGTTATTGGTGCTGGTTCAATGTACCCCATCAAATGATATTTTAAATGTAAAATTTACGTTTATGAATGCAAATACCTTAAAAAGGAATTAAAAAAACAAATTTTTCAAAAAAAATCACACATCATAATGCATTAATAAACTACAAATCAATAATTTAATAATTGTACTTATTTTGATAAGTTTCTGTTACTATAGGATAAACAGGTTAAAAAGAAATAATTTTCGCTTTCGTTATTCCCAGATAATCGAGAAGAAACCTTCTTCGTTCCTGTATGAATAAAATGATTAGCATACCAATGTGAAATACCTCCATTTGTATACTTATCTATTGTATTTGAAGGTGAATAATCCTTGTAAACATTCACTTCACAAGCATTTTTATATTCTAATCTTTTAGATACTTTATAAAAGAAACTATCTCTACTTACATGAATAAATGCTACTTTTTTATGGTCTGCATATGCCTGAATCGATTCGATTGGTAAACTGTTTTTATGATTTCTAGTTACATAAGTATTATCCCAAATCATTTCCCCCGTTTCAAAATCAAATCCACAGGCTAATGCTCTTTTGTACTTACACTCTAAAGGAAAAGGAGCTCCAGAATACATTTTCTCTTCAGATAATCCATAAGGTATATACTCCCCTTTTTTTATAATTTCATTCCGATAATCTTGTGCAAAATTCTTCATTGTAGGGGCGTCTGCTTTTGTAAAAAAGCCTTCGGAAGCAAATTTAGCATCTTTAGTATAAGGATAAATAAAAGAAACTTCTTCCATTATAAACATTACTTGGCCATTCATAAACTGTAATTTATGAGGCATTAAAGAAATATTTAAAGGCATTACTTTTCCTTTCTTTTTCTTATTCGCAAACTTATTTTCTAATTGTTCTCTTTTCTTTGGATCTAAATGACTTAAGTAATTATTGAAAAATGAAAAATCATAAAACTTAGGCTTTATTCTATATCCGTTGCCTGTTAATTTCATAGAATAAACACCTTGAGACTGTTCCGTTACACCTCCTAAACCATATGTCCCCATCATAATTAGTTCACCTTTTGAATTATGATAAGGTCTAAAAGATTGATAATTATAATCTCTCTGAATTTCTTCAAAATATTGTTTATCTAAATTACCATCAATTGAATAATCATTGATATAAACACCTCTATGATCACTAGACATTTCAGCTTTTAAAACTAATGTCAACATGTCAGCATCTTTATCCCATTCCATGCACACAATACCTCCTTTAATTTGATGTACAGAAGATAAGATTTTTCGGTTATCATTTTCTAAATCCCATCTTGCTGCAAATGGTAAACCCATGGCGTGACCTCCTAAAAAACAGATATTGTCTTCAACTAAGAAATAATCTATTTCAGATTTTTCAACATTTTTATAGTAATATACTTTATGTTTTCCGTCAGCTAAACGAACACGTAATACACGGTAATTAATTTCTCCTTGACGCATTAAATAATAGGCATATTCC
Source organism: Flammeovirga kamogawensis (assembly GCF_018736065.1). Taxonomy (GTDB): domain Bacteria; phylum Bacteroidota; class Bacteroidia; order Cytophagales; family Flammeovirgaceae; genus Flammeovirga; species Flammeovirga kamogawensis. The sequence goes on along the minus strand of NZ_CP076128.1, from coordinate 3,922,597 downwards.
TTATCAAAACCTTTAGAAATGATTTGACCGTAGTTCTCTACTTGGATATTTTTTACCCATCCTTTTCTAAAATCCGTTTTGATATATGTCAACTCTATATCAGAAACAATATTTTTTTTCTCTCCTCCATAACGGTTCCTTAATACTAGAACACCTTGATCTCCCATTGGATTAAGTTCATAGGATGCATCATATTCATGCAACATAGGAAATTTGATCGTATGCTCTTCAAAAGTTTGGGCAGAGGAAAGTTGAGCTAGAAATAGACAGCAAATTAATGATAATGAGATAAGATAATTTTGTTTTTTCATAGGTACAGATAGTTGATAAGAATTAGTTACTAGGCATTGCTAACGAGATTTAATAAAATTTGTACATTTAGTAATTGTTATATAACAACATGAATCTAAAATTGTACTTTTCTATTATAGGTTAATTTCAATTTTTTGCTCTAGAAATGTATAATAATAATTAGGAATCACTCTATATTTAGAAATAGTGATTAATTGATTTATCTTAATTTAGTCATCAAAATTGAACGATCACAAGTTTAGACACATAAATATCAGTAAGTTAGGACCGAAACTATTAATAAGTTTAAGCATTCTTTGTTTTGTCCTATTCTCTTTTTCTTTAATTGTACAATTCCTATTCCCTTATCAATACAAAGAAGATTACGGAAGTATTACTTTATCAACAAAACAAGAAGTTTTAGGGGCAACGTTAAATTCTACAGATAAATGGAGACTTTATACTTCTTTAGATGATGTTTCTCCATTTTTTATTAAAGCAATTATTGAAAAAGAAGATAAATGGTTTTATTACCATTTTGGTATAAATCCCATAGCTATTGTTAGAGCAGCTTTCAATAATCTAAAAAGTGGTCATCGGACTTCAGGTGCATCTACAATTAGTATGCAGGTTGTACGGCTATTAACACCTAAAAAAAGAACCTACTTTAATAAGTTTATTGAGGTATTTAAATCAATACAACTAGAATTAACCTTTTCTAAAAAAGAAATTCTTGAGATCTACATAAATCATATTCCTTATGGAGGTAATATTGAAGGTATAAAAGCTGCCTCTGTTTTATATTTAGGCAAGAACCCCGAAATGCTAAGTGTTGCTCAAGCCACTATGTTATCTATAATTCCTAATCGTCCAACATCTTTATCAATTGGTAATTATTCTGATCTGTTATTAAACTCTAGGAATAAATGGATTAAAAGGTTTTATGAAAGTAACCTTTTTGATATTAATGCTTATGAAAGTGCGATATTAGAACCCTTAAATATTAAAAGACGAGCAATACCCAAAATCACACCTCACTTAAATAGAAAATTATTTAAAAAATATCCTTCTAAGAAAATCATTAAAACCTTTATAGATATCAATTATCAGTTAAAAAGTGAACAAATAGTTAAAAATTATGCCCGTAAGATTGCAAATTATTCTATCCATAATTTAGCTGCGATAATAATCGATAATACTACCAAAACAGTAATTACATATATAGGTTCACAAGATTTTTACGATAATAACTTTGCTGGACAAGTAGATGGAATCTCAGCTGTAAGGTCTCCGGGTAGTACACTAAAGCCTCTAATTTATGGAATTGGATTTGACCAAGGTATCATAACTCCTAAACTGAAACTCTTAGATGTTCCTATGGATTTTGGTAATTACAGTCCACAAAATTATGATTTACACTTTAATGGTGCTGTTACTGTGGAAGAGGCACTTGGTAAATCATTAAATATTCCGGCTGTAGATCTTCTTCAAAAAATTGGTTTATCAACTTTTTTACAGAAATTAGAAATCTGTGATTTTAAAACAATATCGAGAAAAAAAAAATACTTAGGTTTATCTACAGCATTGGGAGGTTGTGGAACTAGACTATCAGAATTAAGTGGATTATATTCTACTTTTGCAACTGAAGGTACTTATTCTCCAATAAAATTGTCAACAGAAGATACACTTAACTATAAACAAGAAATTATTAGTCCTGAAAGCGCGTTTATGTTAACTGAGATTTTATCAGATCTCAGACGACCTGATTTACCTAATAATTATCAAAACAGTACAAATGTTCCTAGGATATCATGGAAAACGGGTACTTCATATGGACGTAAAGATGCATGGAGTATAGGTTATAATAAACAATTCACTGTAGGTGTTTGGTGTGGTAATTTTGATAATGAAGGTGTTCAAGAATTAACAGGAGCCCAAATAGCTACTCCTTTATTATTTCAAATCTTTAGATCAGCTTATTCTTCAAAAAATCAAGAAATAAGTTCAGAAAAAGTACCTGATGATATAAATAGTAGAAATGTTTGTTCCATAAGTGGAGAAATACCAAGTACTTTTTGTGAACACATAATTGATGATTGGTATATACCTACAGTTTCCCATTTTCAAAAATGCACTTGTCAAAAAATGTATTTTATCGCTTTAGACTCTTCATACTCGTACTGTAGTATTTGTTTACCTAAAAATGGAGGTTACAAAAAAAAGCTTTACCCTAATTACGCTCCAGAATTATCTAGATATTATTCTGATGAAAAAATCCCACATGAAAAACCTCCAATTCATAATCCTTATTGCTCAAAAGTAATTTCAGGAGTTGCTCCTACTATAGTTTCACCAGTTGCAGGAAGAACATATTATGTAACCGAAAGTAACGCTAAGTTATCTTTAATTGCGAATACATCTAATGACGTGAATTATTTATTTTGGTATATAAATGATAAGTTTATTGGAAAAAGAGAAAAAGATGCTACTTTTTTTTATTCACCTACAGTCGGAAAAAATAAAATTTCATGTAGTGATGATAAAGGAAGAAATAGCGATATTTTTATATTTGTGAAATAAATGGTCTCTACTGTTTAATTATAGAGTCATATCCCAAAAAGAAAATAAAGATTATTATATGATTGAACTTGCAGGTTTATTAGGGTTAGGTTTCTTTGCTCAATGGTTAGGGTGGAGAATAAAAGTTCCTGCAATCCTACCATTAATTCTAATTGGATTATTGGTCGGCCCATTTTCAACACTATTTACTTCTGATGGAAGCAAATTTATAGACGGTGATAAAATATTTCATGGAGAATTACTCTTTGACGTAGTCAATCTTTCTGTTGGATTAATTCTATTTGAAGGGGGAATGACACTAAAGTTGAAAGAAACAAAAAACATTGGTAGTGTAATTTGGAGACTATTGATTTTTGGATCAATAATCACTTTAATTGGAGGTGCATTAGCTACTCATTTTATCATGGGCTTTAGTTATAAAATAGCATTCCTTTTTGGAGGATTAATTATTGTGAGTGGACCAACTGTAATTGGGCCTTTGCTAAGAAATATCAAACCTAATAATAGAATAAACACAATTTTAAAGTGGGAAGGAATTCTTATAGATCCTATTGGGGCTTTAGTTGCAATTTTAATTTTTGATTTTATTCTTTCTGGGCACTCCAATGAGCTTTTCACACTTTTCGCTTTAAAAGGCTTTATTTTTCTTACAATATCTGGTACTGCTGTTGGTAGTATTGCTGCATTTATTACAACAAAAGTACTAAACCAAAAACTTTTACCAGATCACCTTAAAAACATTGTAATGCTAGGTTTTGTTGTTGCTACTTTTGCACTTTCAGACCTATTACATGCTGAATCAGGGTTATTAGCTGTTACAGTCTACGGAATGATTTTAGCAAATTCTAAAGTGGCATCTATGAAGTCAATTCTTCACTTTAAAGAAGATGTAACTTTAGTATTAATTTCCTTCTTATTTGTGATGCTGTCTTCAAGAATGTCGTTAGATGATCTAGAAGCTCTCGCAAATTGGAATAGTGTACTATTATTTATAGTCATAGTATATGTAATCCGACCATTAGTTGTTTTATCTAGTACTTTGGGTACTTCATTAACTTGGCAAGAAAGGTTATTTATATCCTACATATCACCAAGGGGAATTGTAGCAGCAGGTGTTGCCTCTCTCTTTACCTTAAAATTAACTTCTGGAATAGCTCCTATTTCTGCTGCTCAAGTAAAAGAAGCAGAATTACTATTACCATTAACATTTATGACGATTATTGGTACTGTTGTTATTCAAGGACTTACTGCAAAACCTCTTGCAAAATTGCTTAAAGTAACACGAAAAGAACCAAATGGAGTATTATTTTTAGGAGCGAGTGAAGTAGGTTTATTTATGGCTCGTATTTTACAACAATACCATATCCCCATTTTAGTTTCCGATACTTCGGAACAAAACATCAAAGAAGCGAAAAGATTAAGGATTCCTACCTACGAAGGAAGTATTTTATCTGATGGTGCATTAGAGAATGTAGATTTTTCAGAATATGGTCAATTATTTTCTACTACATCAAATAATGAAATCAATATATTAGGTAATAGAACTATTTCTGCTGAGTTGGGTATGAATAAAGTTTTTCGTTTGGCTTCAAAATTAGAAGTAGAAACTGACACATTAAATAAGCCTCAGCACCTATTGTTCCAAGGTAAATATGACTTTATTGGTTTAACAAATATAATTCGACAAAAACATGTTGTAAAGAATGTTAAACCAGAAAAAACACTCGATCAAGAAGAAAGTTTTCAATTTTTATCAAATTTTGATTTACCTATTTTTATAATCCATGAAAACAACCGCATAACACCCGTTACAGATTCTCTTACAGAAATAACTGAAAGTGATGAAGTAATTTACATAGAGTTAACAAATAAGTAAATCAATGTTATTAAGGTTAATTTTAGTGAAATTATTTTGATAAAATTAAGCTAGAAAGTATTTATGTAGTTAACGTAATTATTTTGTTAATTATCAACTACATACGAGTAAGATATTATAATGCAAAAAAGGGTCAGTATTGACATTGGAAACACCTTAATGAAAGTTGGGTTCTTTAAAGACAACGAATTAATAAATGTTAGTGTCTTTCAAGATAACGTTAAACTTTTTGAAGCATTAAAAGACTTCTCCTGTGAATCTATTGGGATTGCAAATGTTGGAAGAATTAAGAATGATTTAATTCAACATTTAGAAAAGGAGTATAAAGTTGTGAAAATTACCTCAGCTTTAGAAATCCCTTTTATCAATAGTTATGCAACACCACAAACGTTGGGAGTAGATAGAATAGCAGCTGTTATTGGTGCTAAATCAATCTTTCCTAACAGTAATTGTTTAGTAATAGATGTAGGAACATGTGTTACTTATGATTTTATTACAAAAGAAAATGAATATCTAGGCGGAGGTATTTCTCCTGGCTTAGATATGAGGTTTAAAGCAATGCATCATTTCACTGCTAATCTACCTCTTATAACTTTCGAAAATATGGAGCAAGAACTTGTTGGAAACAGCACAAAAAATTGTTTAAAATCGGGAGCAATAAATGGGTTAATTGCAGAAATAAATGGTATTATTGCACTTTATGAAGCAAAATATAGTAATATTACTACTTTGCTTTGTGGTGGAGTTGCAAATACTTTTGAATCTAAATTAAATTCAAGCATCTTTGCAGACCGAAATTTGGTTCTCAAGGGAATCGACCGTATCCTGAGATTAAATGTATAAGAGAATAAATAACATCATACTTACTTGCCTTTCAATTGTAGCTTTTGCAACATCAGCTTCAGCACAACAAGGCAACGCTCCTTTTTCAGCATTAGGAGTAGGAACCCCTGTCGACCCAGTATCTGTTAGAAATAAAGGTATGGGCTATACAGGTGTTGGTTTAGCTAGTTATGGACATTCTAACTTGCTAAATCCTGCAACTATGACTTACAATAACCTAACATTGTTTGAGATTGGTATGTATACCGAACAAAGAACATTGGTTGCTGAAAATCAAATGCAGGAAGATTATGGTGGAGGTCTAAGTTATTTAACTTTCGCTTTCCCAGTAAGTCAGAAATGGACAATGGGTTTTGGTTTTAAGCCAATTACAGTTGTTAATTATAAATTTGCTCAAACAGATACGCTTAGTATTCCTGTAAATGGCCAAATGACTCCTGCTAAATACTATGGTATTGAAAACGAAGGGTCAGGTGGTATTAACCAAGTTTATTTTTCTAATGCATTCAGAGTAACTAAAGGTTTATCTGTAGGTTTAGAATTAGGTTACAACATTGGTATTATTGAAAGAGTATCAAAAACACAACTTCTTGATGGTTCAAGTGATTTTAGATCAGCAAGAGGTATTCGTTTAAATTATAGAGGATTTACATATAAGCCTGGTGTTTACTATTCTCATCACTTTGGTGCAAAAGAAAAAGGTAGTCGTTTAAACTTTGGTGCTACATATCAATTTGAACAACAACTTAATGTAAAGCGTTTAGAAGATATTCAAACAAGGTCTACTACAGATCTAGTTTTAAATAGAGATACAATTATGCTTGATCAATCTCAATATGCTACAATGCCAGCTGAATTAGCAGTAGGTATTAGCTATGAATTGGTTGGGAAGCTTGCTATTGCAGTGGACTTTAAACAACAAAAATGGTCTGATTTTGTAGACTATGATGGAGTTCCTATTGATGCAAACGGAGATAAAGTTTTAGCAGATTCTTATAAGATCGGTATTGGTTTTGAATATACCCCCGATTACCTTTCTGCTTCAAGCTATATGAAAAGAATTACATGGCGTGGAGGTTTTTCTTATGGAGAAACACCTTACATTGCCTATGAACAACGAATTAAAGAGTACGTAGTGACCGGAGGTATTGAATTCCCAATGGGTTTCTCTTCATTGTCCGTGTCTGGAGAATATGGGTGGTTAAGCTCACCTATCCAAACAGTTACTTCATTTGAAGAACGTCACTATCAATTAAATATAGGTGTAACAATTAACGACCGCTGGTTCGTAAGGCGTCGAATCAACTAATCAATCGAATTTCAAACATGAATAGGTTAGCAACTTTTCTATTAGGGTTTTTGCTTATTGCAAATTTTGCACAAGCACAAGAAGAAGGTGCAGCAGCATCAGATAACGGTTTAACAGAACAAAAAGCAGCAGATGGCAGCGTTAAGAAAGGCTGTGATGCAAGAGGATATTGCTGGGGAGAAAATGTAGAAGAGACAAAGTCTAAGTACACATTCTTCTCTGATAATATGAAAGCAAAGAACTATAGTCAAGAAACTATTGATGCTTTCAATTATTTATATACAAATGCTCCATATATACATAAAAACTTGTATATCTATGGTCTTAAACTTTACAAATCTTTAGTTTCTACTGAAACTAAGAAAAAAGAAGCTGCTGATAAAGAGCTTATCGTAAAGTATGAAGATACTGTATTAAAATTATACGATGAAAGAGGTAAATACTTTGGCAACCCAAATAAATGGGAATCAGAAAAAGGTAAATACCTTTACAGATATGTAAAAGATCGTCCTGATTTTGATGAAAGACTTCCTGAGTATTATGCATTCTACAGAAAAGTTGCAGAAAGAGATGGTGTAAAAACTGATGACTCTAATATGTCTGCTTACGTAGCAATCGTTGCTAAGCTTCATATTTCATACAAAAAAGCAGTTCAAGGATTTAACAAAGATCCTAAAACGAAAGCTCAAAAGTCTGCTATCTTAACTGCAAACTCAGTAATTGCTAACAAAGATGGTAAATATACTGATGCTCAGATCAAAGAATATACAGCTAAGAAAGTAGCTGCTGAAAAAGAATTAGAGAACTTATCTACTCAATTTGAAACATCTGATGCTGATTTCAAAAAATACAAATCTTTTAATGAAGATTGGTTAATGGATGAGTATGATTTTGTTTCTAACATCGCAGGAAAAAACATCGAAATAGCAGAGGCTGCTAAAAAAGAAAAAGACGTTAAGTCTTGGAATCGTATTCAAACAATGGCTGACAAATACATCATGGGTATGTTAGATATTGATTGTGATTTCATTAACGATAAATTAGGGGCTAAATTTAAAGCTGATCCTACTGATATCGCTACGGCTAAGAAAATTGTAGGTTATTCTATCCGTAAAAAATGTATGGATGGTCCTTACTTTATCCAAGCTGCTGAAGTAGTTTACGCTGCAGAACCAACTCCTGCTTATGCTAACTTAATTTCTGGTCAGTATATCAAGAAAAATGAAACTGATAAAGCAATTGAGTGGAAAGAAAAAGCAATCGAATTATATTCTGAAGATCCTACAAAACAAGCAGAGACTTCTATCGATCTTGCAAAATTATACAACAAAAAAGGTTTAAAATCTCAAGCTCGTTCACAAGCTTACAAAGCAATTGAATTTGACAGTGAGATCTCTAAAGAAGCTTATACATTTATTGGAGACCTTTACATGGGTTCTTACAAGCAATGTTTTGAATCTTCTGAAGATAACGTTCAAGAAAGAGGTTGTTATTTAGCTGCATACGACATGTACAAGAAAGCTGGTAACTCTTCGAAAATGGCTTCTGCTCAAAAGCAGTTCCCTTCTAAGTCTGATATTTTTACTTTAGCTGCAAAAGGTTATGCTGAAGGTAAATCTATTAAAGTTGGATGTTGGATTGGTGGATCAACTACTCTACGTATCCGTCCATAATTGACAAAAAAATATTATTTTTAAACCTCATACATTTAGTTGTATGAGGTTTTTTTTATTTAAACCCTATATCATGTATAAATTAGTTACAATTGCATTTTTATTATCATTAATATCCTGTATTAAACAGAGGGATGAAATTGATGTTACTTGGAATATTAATCTAGAAAAACCTGTTGACAAACAAATTTATATTTCAGGGAATCAACCTTTTCTTGGAAATTGGTCGCCAAAATCTATCTTATTAGAGAAAAATGATTCTTTACATTGGAGTTTTACTAACACAGTTTCTAAAAATACACTATTGGAGTATAAATTCACTCTTGGAGATTGGAACTTCCAAGCTGCAAATGAGAATGGTATTGCTCTTGAAAATATGGAAGTGATCACACCCAAAAAGGATACTATCATAAATGTCAATATAAAAAACTGGACATCAGGGAATCAACTTCAAGAACAAGGGCAAATAACAGGAACAGTTGAGTATATTAAAGATTTTCATATTGATGGTTTAAAAGATAGAGATATTATTATTTGGCTTCCACCATCCTATAAAACAAATCAAACCAAAAGATACCCAGTTTTATATATGCATGATGGACAAAATACTATAGACCCTAGAACAAGTTCCTTTGGAGTTGATTGGCAAGTTGATGAAACAGTCACAAACCTTATCGAAAATAAAAAACTACAAGAAATTATAATTGTTGCATCCTATTGTACAGAAGATAGAAATGCAGATTATGGGGACACTAAAAAAGGTAAACTATATCGTAAATCGCTCGCTATTGACTTAAAAAAGTATATTGATATAAAGTATAGAACTAAACCTCAAAAACAACACACAGCTATCGCAGGGTCATCTATGGGTGGTTTGGTCAGTTTTATGTCTGCTTGGGAATACCCTGAGGTTTATAAAGGAGCTATATGTATGTCTCCTGCTTTCAAATATGAAGATTTTGATTATATCAATACCATCACAGAAGACAACAAAAAAGACCTAATACTTTATATTGATAATGGAGGTAAAGGTGTTGATATAATTTTACAACCTGGTGTTGAGAAAATGGAGAAAGAACTACTTAAAAAAGGATATAAGTTGAATGACGATTTATTTGTAGTCTTTAATAAAAAGGCAAAACACTCTGAAGGTGATTGGGCTTTGAGGTTCCCATATGCCATTGAATTATTTTTCAAAAAATAATTAACAACATGTACGATAAAAATTATAATCAAGAGCAAACTTAGTGTACCTAATTTCTAAAACTTCTTTTCCTCCCCCAATTAAGTGCTTATAGAAAATTATTATCCAACATATTAAAAGTAAATGGCTAATTTTTTAATTACATTTTATGGATAAATACTCGATAATTTACATGGAGTTAAAATGGGTATATTTGAGTATCTAGAAAGATTAAACAAAAAAACCTCATATCAGCTAAGATATGAGGTTTTATATTTTTCAAATTCTCACCTGTTAAGTATGGTGATGAATTGATTCTTCTAACATTGGGTGTTGATTTGGAATTAAGCCACCTTTACTTAAACCTGTAAAGAATAAGTATAAGAAGATTGACAAGAATACCATACCCGAACCAATCTCAGTTAAACCAAATCCTCCGTTTTCTTTTAATGATCCTGGTATGATCAATAAGCAGAACTCCATAAAGTGACCGAAGATAACAACACCAGCAACCATTTTCATTAAAATAGTTTTACGTTTTGCATCTCTTGTCATCAAGACGAAGAATGGGAAAATAAAGTTTGTAATTAAGATTGTGAAGAAAAGTGGTGCATAGGTTGCACTTCTCAAACGATCTACGAAGTAAATTGTTTCTTCTGGAATGTTTGCATAGTAAATCAATAAGAATTGAGAGAACCATAAATACGACCAGAAAATTGAGAATCCGAATAAGAACTTACCTAAATCATGTAAATGGTTTTCATTTACTAATTTCAGGTAACCCATATCCTGAAGGATCACTACAAATAATGACATAAATGCCACTGCAGAAACTAACCAACCTGCAAGGATATACCAACCAAATAAAGTTGAATACCAGTGCGTATCGATTGACATAATCCAATCCCAAGAAGTGATTGATTCAGAAATACCAAAGAAAATTAAGAAGGCAACACTCATACGTTGTGCTTTTCTAAAATATTTAGTAGATCCATCACCATTATCTTCTGCTTTAGTTATTTTATTTAATGCCCAGCCAAACAATGTCCAAACTGTAACAAAAAGTATCATTCTAAATAAGAAGAAAGGAGTATTTAAGAAATCTGTCTTTCCTGCAATGATTGCATCATAGTTAGGAGAAGCAGGATCTGCAATACCTTCGTGAGTCCAGTGAAAAATTGTATGACCACCTACTAAAAAAGTAATTAATAATACAATACCACCTAAAGGGATAAACTGACGGAAGTTTAACATTACTCTGTTAATCAATACTGGCCAACCTGAATTAGCAACAAATTGAAGAGCAAAGAAGAAAAATCCTAATAAAGCGATACCCGTAAAGAATACGCCGTTTACCCAAACGTCAACAATAATACGATCATACCAATGAAATTCGGCATGATGACCATGTTCACCACCTTCATGTACTGCTGTTGCCGAAGCAACTTCAGTAGCATGTTCTACTGCTGCATGATGGTCTTCGTGACCACCACCCATCATTAAGAAGATCGCACCCAACACAAACAACACCAATCCGATGCCGCCGATGAGCGTCACGTTCTTCTTCAATTTACCATCAAAAGTAAACTGCTCTTGAACATTATTTAGATCTACATCTACGTGCGCCATATCTCTATTATTAAAATAGTTAAGATCGTTGGGACGATCTAGTTACCTTGAAGTTTTCTAACATATTTCACGACAGCCCAACGCTCTTGAGGGTTTAACTGAGACTTGTGTGACCACATACGTCCTTTACCGTGAGTAATTACAAAGAAAATATGTCCGTCGGTTGCTTTCTTGATAGACTTACCTTTCAAGTTAGCTACACCACCATACACTTTTCCTACCTTACCTTTACCATCTCCTGCTTCACCATGACATGGCTGGCAGTAGGCAGTAAATAGGTGCTTACCTTGAGCTACCACTTCAGGAGTTGCCTCCAATGGGTTTTTCAAGTTCTCTGCTGCCCATTCACCTTGCTCTTTTGTTACATCCATGTAATAAAGTATAGGTTGATTAGGCTTAGCAGCTGCATCACCAGTAACCGCACTGAAGTTTTGACGCTTTACAGTACCTGCTACAGGATCTTTTACGTTGATTACTCTTTTCTCACCTTCTGAGAAGTAATCATTATAAGGATTTGAGTTAATGAAATCTGGATAATACGATTGCTCCAATACTCCACCACTAATACCTTCATACGTGAATTGAGAAAGCGGCTCGTAAGGTACAGAGTGATACATTTGAGGTGCATATTCAAGACCAGTAAAATTACCGTCTCCTTGAATCTTACAACCCGTCATTGCTAACGCTGCTGCTCCTATTGCTATCGCTTTCATTACAACTTTATTTCGTCGCATGTTGCGTAATTTTTTATCGTGATAAGATGATTACCCTTTAATCTCTCTAGCAGAATCTGTAACTCCTTTAGTAAATAAGTCACTTACATAGTCTAAGAAAGAAGCTTTCTTCTCTCTTTCTGTAAAGCTCTTATTATTTACTTCTTCAGCACCAAACTCTGATAACAAAGCTTTAATCTCTTCTTCTGATAATTTATTATTTGCAATATCAATTGCCATAATATGCTTATCGTCTGATTGGCGGCGATCAAAAATTTGAGGAACCTTATGAGGTTTCAAATCTTGTGATACAAAGAATGAACCTGCCATACCAAATGCAGAGAATAAAACTGTTAATTCGAAAGTAATTGGCACAAAATCAGGAATTGCGATAAATCCTTTACCTCCAATAATCATAGGCCATTCAAAGCCCATAATCCATGATTGTAATAAGATTGCACACGTTGTTCCTAAAGCACCAAATCCGAAAGCTGCTCTTGGCATCCAAGAACGCTTATATCCTAAAGCATCTTCTAAAAAGTGAACTGGATACGGGTTAAATACCTCATAGATATTTACACCTTTCTTTCTTAATGCTTTAACTGCTTTAAGAAGGATATCGTGATCACCGAAAACGCCTACTAAATAATTTGTGTTTTTTTCCATCTCTAAATTAGTTTCTAAAGATCAACTGGAACTCTATCAGCTTCTGGTACTACATCGTTAGAAATAGTACGACGCGATTGGTACACTTTTGAATCTGAATCTTTCAATACAGCTTTTACTTCTGCCATGTTAATAACAGGGAAGTACTTAGCAAATGCCAAGAATAATGTAAAGAATAATCCAAAAGTAAACACGTAACACATTACATCATAAATTGTAGGGTTAAAGTACAACCAAGATGATGGAAGGTAATCACGGTGAAGAGAAGTTACGATAATTACGAAACGTTCAAACCACATACCAATGTTTACTACAATCGAGATAAAGAAAATAAATGGAATACTTGTTCTCAATTTCTTGAAGTAGAATACCTGTGGTGAAATTACGTTACAAGCCATCATAGACCAATATGCCCACCAGTATTGACCAGTCATACGGTTAACGAAAGCATATTGCTCATATTCAACACCTGAATACCATGCGATCACGAATTCTGTAATATATGCTATACCTACAATAGAACCAGTAATTGTTACTACTAATGCCATCATTTCGATGTGTTCCATTGTAATGTAATCTTCCAATTTATACAACTTACGAGTTACTAGCATTAATGTTAATACCATTGCGAATCCAGAGAAGATCGCACCCGCTACGAAGTATGGAGGGAAGATTGTTGTATGCCATCCAGGAATCACTGAGGTTGCAAAGTCCATCGATACAATTGTATGTACTGAAAGTACTAAAGGTGTCGAAAGACCTGCCAAAATCAATGATACTGATTCATAGTGCATCCATGTTTTTGCTGAACCGTTGAAACCCATAGAAAGAGCTCCGTAGATTAAACGAGGAATCGGCTTAATAGCACGATCACGAATTGTAGCAAAATCAGGAATTAAACCAATAAACCAGAATACCAACGATACAGAGAAGTATGTTGAGATGGCAAATACATCCCATAATAATGGGGAGTTGAAGTTCACCCAAAGTGAACCATATGTGTTTGGTAATGGTAAAGCCCAAATACCACCAATCCAAGGACGACCCATGTGTACTACTGGCCATATTGCCGCACAAATTACAGCAAAAATAGTCATTGCCTCTGCCGCACGGTTAATGGAAGTTCTCCATTTCTGACGGAAAAGTAATAGTACAGCAGAAATCAAAGTACCTGCGTGACCGATACCTACCCACCATACGAAGTTGGTAATATCCCATGCCCATTGAACAGTCTTATTAAGACCCCAACGACCAATACCAGACCAAAGAAGGTCTGCTAAGAATACGCCACCTGCAAGGAGAAGTATGAGTGAAACCGCCATTCCTGCAAACCAACCCATTGAAGGATTGCCTTCTACAGGTCGACAGACATCTTCTGTTATGTCCTTGTACGTTTTGCCACCGGTTACCAGTGGCTCACGAACTTTCGATACTATCTGCATTTTATCTTATGTAGAGTATGAATAACTTAAACTTTAAAATCGGACACCTTACGATAATACAACCTAAAGGTATCCTTTAATTATGCGTTCTTCTCGTCTTTGTTTCTCACCTTAGCAAGGTAATAAACGTTAGGACGAGTGTTGATTTCATCCAAGACATTGTATGCACGCTCGTGTAATTCGCCCTGTAATAACTGACGAACTTCTGAATCAGGATTATTCAAGTCGCCAAACTTGATTGCACCTGTAGAACAAGCTGTAGAACAAGCTGTAGATACATCAGAGTCAACCAAAGTACGGCCTTCTCTTTTTGCATTTAATTTACCTGCTTGAGTTCTTTGTACACACATCGAACATTTTTCCATCACACCACGAGAACGAACAGTAACATCTGGGTTTAACACCATTTTACCTAAATCGTTATTCATGTGATAGTCAAATTCTTCGTTGTTATGGTATTTGAACCAGTTGAAACGACGCACTTTGTAAGGACAGTTATTCGCACAATACTTAGTACCGATACAACGGTTGTATGTCATTTGGTTCAAACCTTCTGAAGAGTGTGAAGTTGCAGCAACAGGACAAACAGTCTCACAAGGAGCATTGTTACAGTGCTGACACATCATTGGTTGGAATACGACTTCAGGGTTACGTGCAGCACGCTCCATCATTTCGTAATCTGTCATTGATGCTTTTTCTTCTTCAGTAAACTCATCTTCTGGACGTTGACTGTAATAACGATCGATACGCATCCAGTGCATTTCACGACGGTTTATTACTTCTTGCTTACCTACGATCGGCACATTGTTTTCAATATGACATGCAGTTACACAAGCTGAACATCCATCACAAGAGTTCAAATCAATTGCTAGACCCCAATGGTGGTTAGGATATTTATGAACATCAGCCTTAATTCCTGTTTCCTCATTCCAAAGAAGAGCTACACCAGGTTTATGACTTTCCTTCTTATGAGCATCTTCTGAATAACCATCAGAATTAATGTCCCAAGCAGAAATATCTGTTGCTTTTTCCTTACCCTCATAAGTATTGATCATTACATCATGTCTTGCAGCTGCAGGGTTCTTAACATATTGAGCAAGTGTAGTCTCTTGAATAATAGACTCACGACTCATGATTGTTTCATGTGTTTGTGTTTGAGCAACATCTACTGATGCATCTGTTGCCGCTACTGTAACACCTGAAGTGATCGAGTAATTTGTTAAACCTTTAGCTGTAAGTAATGACATTGCATTGTAACCAGCTGCTTCTTCTGCAACTTTACCTGCTTTAGTGCCTTGCCCGTATCCTAAAGGAACAGCAATAACACCTTGAGCTAAGCCCGGCTGCATGATAACTGGTAATTCAAAGCTACCTGCTTTAGCAGACACTTTCAATACTTTTTTCTTTGTTTCAAATTCCTTGTGAACGTCTAATTTACGAGCGTCCTCTGGTGTAATTGCTACAAAGTTACCCCAAGTTACTTTAGTAATTGGGTCTGGAGTTTCTTGAATATATGGGTTGTTTGCCATTGTACCGTAGCCCATTACTGTAGCTGGGTATGCAACAAATTCCCATTCAGAAGTAGTTCTATATTTAGCTGCAACTTTAGCACCTGCTGAAGTAACATCAGCTGAAGCTGAATAATTTACTGTTTCAACACCTGTATCGTTAGCAGATCTATAGCTACCTGTTTCCTCTATTTCAAAAATACCATTGTGTAATGATCTTACCCAGAAAGTTTGAGCTGAAAGCTCTTTTGATTGCAAAGCAAACAAATCTTTTTTCCAGAAAGATTTTACAACCTCATCATATTCTTCTTCTGACCCAGCCCATGCTAAGAATGAATCTTGTGCTTGGCGACAATCAAAAATTGTATTGATAGTAGGTTGAGCTACACTAAAATATCCTCTCTTATATTCAGCATCATTCCATGCTTCTAAGAAATGAGTATCAGGAGCATTAAAAGTACAAAGTGATGCAGTAGTATCTAAACGATCGTTTGTAGCTACTGATAATTTTGTTTTCTTAATACCTGCTGCTATCTCTTTTCCTCTTGCGTAATCATAAACTGGATTACAGTTATAGAATACAACAGCACCATATTTTCCTGACTTTAATGCATCAACAAATGCATTCATTTGTAAATCAGAACCTTGACGTGTATATAAAGGAGTATTTAAATCGATAGTCTTACCATAGTTATCAAGCATTTGGTTGATTCCGTTCACTAAAAGTTGAACGTTAACATCATTAATACCTGAAACTACAATAGATTTACCTTTTGCCTTTAATAAAGCTTTTGCTGCTCTAGCAACATTAGCATCTTTTAAAGTACCTTTCACAGTTGCATTACCTGTTGCTTTAGCAATTGCATTATATAATGCTGCTACAGCTACTCCTTCTTGAGAAGGTTTTAATGCCGAACGATAATCTGCTGCTGCTCCTGTAATTGTTAACATTGTCTCAAAACTAAAAAGTTGAGACATCTTCTTTTTGTTAGGTCCAACCTTACGAGTTTTTGCAAAATCTGTTGCAAAAATTCCAGGAGCTACCCAGTTACCTAAGAAGTCTGCGTTAAAACTTACAACAACGTCCGCTTCTCCAAAAGAGTAAGAAGGAACTGCAGCTTTACCAAACTGTGATTTATTTGCTTCAATAATTGCTGAATTATTGTCTTGATCATAAGTGATCAAGTCTGCGTTATACTTATCAGCAAATTGATTTACTACTTTTTTAGTAGATGGAGATACAATAGTATTAGATACTACAGCAACTTTTCCAGCAGCATTCAAACCTTTGATAATCTCAGCATCAGCCTTTTTCCAAGTAGTATTTACACCACCTTTAGAAGGAGCTTGTGCTCTCGATTCATCATAAAGTCCCATAATAGATGCATTCGCACGAGCAGTAACTGCTCCATTTGAATACTTAGAGAAAGTGTTACCTTCAATGAAGATAGGACGCCCCTCTCTAGTTTTTACTACTACAGGCATAGCCTCTGAACCATTGAAGAAAGTTGAAGCATAATAGTTTGCTACACCTGGATCAATGTTTTCTGGCTTATTTAGGTAAGGAATTGCCTTCTTAACAGGAGCTTCACATGCTGCAAGCGAAACCGCTGCTACACTAAAGCCCATAACTTTTAAGAAGTCACGTCTGTTGCTTTTGAAGTCTCCTTCAGAATTATCACCGTAAGCATCCTTAATTGTAAGGTGATCCGGGAATTCTTTTTCCGCATATTTTACAAACTCAGGGTCGTTAGTCAATTGCTCAACGCCCTTCCAATATTCTTTCTTTGCCATTTCTCTTTATAGAAAATCCGTTGAAAGCTTAGTGACCAAAAGGTTCAAAAAGCGACAAATTAATAGTGACATTTAGCACATTCCAAACCACCAATGTCTTTTACCTTCATTGGTTCTTTAGAAGTTGCGTCATGCATTTCTACCATTTTGTCATAATACGCATTACCTTTTGCGTTTACATCTGTCTTACGGTGACAATCAATACACCATCCCATTGTTAACAACGAATGTTGTTGAACGATTTCCATTTTTTCAATCTCACCGTGGCAAGTTTGACATTCAACGCCTCCCACTTTCACGTGTTGTGAGTGGTTGAAATACGCTAAATCTGGCAAGTTGTGAACACGTACCCATTGTATAGGTTCATCGTTCTCAATTGCTGAGTAGATTTTTTGAATTTCAGGAGAGTTTTGACGGATACTGTTGTGACAGTTCATACAGATGTTTGCAGAAGGAATGTTAGCATTCTTTGATTTCTCTACACCTGTGTGACAGTACTTACAGTCAATTTCGTAATACCCTGCGTGAAGTTTGTGTGAAAATTGGATAGGTTGATCAGGAGCATATCCTTGTTGTACTCCGACTGCAAATAAAGAATCAATAGTTACTTTAGCTACAATCATGATGAATACAAAAGAAGACATTCCAATGAAAACTTGACTTTTAAAGATCGATGCAAAACTAAATTTTGCATTGATGTAAGCCTCATCTTCTTCGTCTAGTCCTTTTTGTTGTCTTAAGTATTGTGTTAATACATTGGCTAATACAACCAATACTACTAATACTATACCTAGTAAGACTAATAGTCCGATAATTACTCCAACCAAAAGGTTAGAACTAACTACCATACCTTGAGGAGCTGCTGCTCCTTCTGTTCCCGATGCGTCTGCTGCTGCAGTTGCCGGTTTTGCTGGACCCTTTACTGTTGCATCTTTTACGTATGCTAAAACCTGTAATATTTCCTCATCAGAAAGATCTTGGTTTGGCATAATCGTAGGTTTGAACTTGTCATAAAGTGCTGCTGCGTATGCATCACCACTTTCGATAGTTTTACCTGGATGTTTGATAAATTTGGTCAGCCACTTGACGTCACGACGCTCGTAAACATTCTTAAGCGCCGGCCCGACGCCTTTTTCGTGTACTTGGTGACAGGAAGAGCAGTTGCCATCGAAAAGCTCCATCCCGGCCGAGATCGACGCTTCATCAGTGGGAATGCCGTCTCCTTGACCAAACACTGTTGTGCTTGCTAGCAGTAAACCGCACACCACAGCCAATGTGTAGCGCAACCTTAATACACTTCTGCCGATACTCATACCATTGAAGTTTTTATACAAAAAATTAGATGAAATATGCAATTGTACATTCAACTGCAAAGCTAATACGGGAGGGTAGATAATTCAAACTTATAAACAAATTGGCATTTAGTACTAAAACAGTAAAAAAACACACTTAAACAATTGTAAAACAAGTACTTAAACACCTAAAAGTGTAAAAAAAACTTATTTAGAACTATTCCAAATTACAATAAAAAATGACATTCGACATCTTTTCACCATAAACGAGTATCAGTTTCTTTCCTTAATAACATCTTATTAACATAACATATGATAAAATAGACAATCGGTTGAAACCTCTTTTTATTTAATAAAATCGCACTAAAACAGCTCTATTTTTATGTCTAAAGAAAAATAGAATTCCTTATTTTAAAAATAATTAAAAACAAAAAAGGTCAAAATCATTTCTGATTTTGACCTTTTAGAGGTGCCAGGCGGATTCGAACCGCCGTACGCGGTTTTGCAGACCGATGCCTAGCCGCTCGGCCATGGCACCCTGTTCCCCGTAGAGTGATGCAAAAGTAATACAACAATTTATAGCACCCAAACAATTTCTTTAAAAAAAATACAAATAAAATTTAAGATTCTGTATTCCAAATAGGTAAAGTTTCATTTTTTTAAATTAAACTTATAAATACATACATCCGTACATGATTAAACTAAAAGAAAAAATATATGAAACATGAAAAGTTTGCGAAAGAATCATTTGTAACAAGCGCTGAAATGGTACTTCCTAACGATACAAACCCACTTCATAATTTAATGGGTGGACGATTATTACATTTAATGGATGTTGTTGCTGCTATTTCAGCTCAAAAGCACTCTAACCGCGTTGTTGTTACCGCTTCTGTAGATAATGTATCATTTAAGCATTCTCCAAAACTTGGAGATACAATAACTTTAGAAGCACATGTTACAAGAGCTTTCAATTCTTCTATGGAAGTCTTTATTCGTGTTTACACCGAAAACATTCCAAATGGCACTAAAATAGAAACAAATACAGCTTTCTTTACTTTCGTAGCAGTTGATCAGACGGGGAGACCTATCATTGTACCTAAATTAATTCCAGAATCTGAAGAAGAGAAAAAACTATTTGACGGTGCATTACAGCGCAGAGAATTTAGGCTTGTAATGGCAGGTAGAATAAAATTAAAAGACGCAACCTCATTACATGAATTTGTTGAAGACATAAATAACTAAACAAAAAAGGTTACCCTCACGAGTAACCTTTTTCTTTTCATCTAATTTTGGATTGCTTTACAGTCCTTCGAATTGGCGTAAGAATCTCAAATCATTTTCTGTAAACAATCTAAGATCATTGATTTTGTATTTCAACATCGTCATTCGCTCAATTCCCATACCGAAAGCAAAACCAGTATATTCTTCAGGATCAATTCCTGATGCTTTTAATACATTTGGATCTACCATACCACAACCTCCTATTTCTACCCATCCTGAGTACTTACAGATGTTACAGCCTTTACCTCCGCAAACAGAACAGCTAACATCTAGCTCTGCAGAAGGTTCTGTAAATGGGAAATACGAAGGTCTTAAACGTATTTTTGAATTAGGGCCAAAGAACTCCTTCGCAAAATAATAAAGTGTATCTTTTAAATCTTTAAATGATACATTTTTATCTACATATAAACCTTCAATTTGATGGAAGATGCAGTGTGCTCTAGCAGAAATCGTTTCATTACGGTATACTCTACCTGGCGACAATGTTCTGAATGGAGGCTTTGCATTTTCCATAATTCTTACCTGTACAGAAGATGTATGTGTACGCAATGCAATATCAGGATCTTTTTCAATAAAGAAAGTATCCTGCATCTCTCTAGCAGGGTGATTTGGAGGGAAGTTTAAAGCTGAGAAGTTATGCCAATCATCTTCAATTTCTGGACCTTCTGAAATATTAAAACCAATACGTTCAAAAATACGACTAATTTCTTCACGCACTTTTGTAATAGGGTGAACAGACCCCATTTCGTTAGGAATATTTGGTAAGGTTAAATCTTGATGATTTATATCTGTAGCCTGTAAAGATTCCAAGGCATCCTGTAACTCTTGAAATTTATCTTGAGCAGCATTTTTTAATGCATTTACAGTCTGTCCAAATGTTTTGCGCTCTTCTGGAGCAACAGTTTTCATTTGGCTAAATAAATCTGCAATAATTCCTTTTCTACCTACTACACCAATACGAAAATCTTCAAGCTCTTCCTTAGTCTGAGCTGTAGCTTTTTCTATTTGTTCTTCAATTTTTTTTATCTGCTCAAGCATAATCTATAACTATATTGAAAGTGAACTAGTCACTTATATCATTCGATTTATTTCAAGATATGAAAATTTAGTATTCTCAATCAATCTGCAAATTTAAAAACTTTATTAAGCTATTACACGAGTAATGACATAAAAACTTAAGAAAGTTTGTTTTTTTATTATAATGTTTCCAATTGAAAACAAAAAAACACCGATTTGACAAATACAAATCGGTGTTTTTAAAATTGATATTACTATCAATACTTATATTTTAGAACTAGCAATTGCAGTTATCATCTTCACAAGAATCTTCACAAACTTCTACTAACTCAATATCAAAGTTAAGATCCTTACCCGCCATTGGAGAGTTAGCATCAACTTTAATAATCTCATCGTTTAATTCTACAACAGTTGCAGGAATAGGACCCTGAGGGCTTTGAAGACCAATTTGATCACCAATTTTAGGGTTCATATCTGCAGGAATGTCGCTACGCTTAAACTCAATAATTAAATCTTCACGAGCAGGACCGTAAGCTTGGTCAGAAGGGATATTCACTGTTTTTTTATCACCAACAGTCATACCTTCTACTGCTGCATCAAAACCTGGAATCATTTGACCTGCTCCAACTTTGAATTCGATAGGCTCACCACGTTCAACTGAAGAATCAAATTGACTTCCATCGTTAAGAGTACCAACATAGTGTACTTTTACTTTATGACCTTTTTGTGCTACTGACATTTTCTTTTCTTTTGAATTTTTTAGACGTACCACCGCCTAATAAGTTTGCAAAAATACAAAGATGTTAATCGCATGCAATAAAAGATTAAGAGTTATTTGAATCTATGTTGATTAATTAACTCATCAAACTCACTTTCAAGTATATATAAATAAAAAAGGAGTACTATTGTACTCCTTTTCTTTTGGCGTAGTTCTATATTTAAGATACTTTCTCAAAAACTACAATCATACCATCAGTGTAGCTAAAACCCCAGCCACCTGTGCCTACATTACTAGAACTTGCAGAAGACATAGGAGTAATACTAAATACTTTATAACCTTCTTTTGCATGTTGTTGAATGCAAGTCTCTAAAGCCTCAGCAGTTTCTTCTCCACTAACTTTTACTGATCTTAATCTGTCTGAAGTAGTTCTTCTAGATTCTTTTTTTGTTTTTACGTAGACTGTTTTATACATATTCTGTTCGAAGTTGATCTCAATTTATACGCTTACATACTAATAACACTTTTTCCTCTTTCATTATTGTAGTTGCAAAGAGGTAAATTTCTCCACCTTCTTTTAACTTTAACTTATTTCTAAGCTGGTCTACTGTTTGAGGAAAATTTCTGACCGACAAATTAGCCTTTAAGTTCGGTATTTCTTTCTTAATACTTTTTTTCTGTGCTTGAATTTGCTTTGTTATTTCAAATTTTCTGCCTGGAAAATTTTCTATTAGTACATCAGAAATGTATAAATGGGAGTTGATGTGTAATTTTTTTAAGCCAAATCTGTTTGAGATACTTTTAAATGCACCTCCTTTCATCACAGATGCATTAGGCTCGTATAAATATTGGTGCAATTCACTTGCCAATTCAACTCCACATTGTTCTTCTTCGTTTAGATCAAAAGAAAAAATAATCTCTTTTTCTTCTCCTTTTAGGTCAACAGTATGAATTTTAACATCTGGATGTTCCTTTTTATCTAATAAGAATAATACCTCTTTACATTCTCCATCAACAGAAACTACCCATACGTTACTTACTTCAGGAAGTGATCGTAGGGTACTTTTTATATCAATCATTGGAGATAATTTTATTAAAACCTTATTTGCTCTATTAAAAAGTAAATCTTTAAATTCTAGCACATTTGGTTCACAATCCTCTACCCTTACTAGTTTGCGGTTTTCTTTATCTCGTCTTGCAGGATCAAGATATACAACATCAAAATTAATATTATTCTTTTGAAGCCACTCTAAACTATCACCACTCTTAACGTCAATATTTAATTGATTTAAAGTGACGAAGTTCTTTTTTGTTATTTCTGATAAATCTTTTTGTCGCTCAAAATAAGTTACTTCAGAAAAATACTTTGAAAAAGCCCAATCATCAACACCCATCCCACCAGTTAAATCAATAAGCGAAGTACCCGTAACAATCTTCGCTTTAAAATTTGCAGCTCTTTCAGAAGAACATTGCTCTAAAGGTACTTTTGATGGGTATTCTATATTTGTATTTTCATACCAAGAAGGAAGTTTCTTTTTAGCTTTTTGTCTAGCCCCTATCTGTTGAGCGGCAATCTTACCATCAACATTAGTATACTTAGCTGCTTTTAACACTACTGAAGAGGGGTTTTCCTTCTCATTTTCTAAAATAAACTTCTTTGTTTCCTGATTTATCATTCCTGCTTTTTACTAGTAAATAGTATCTCCATACACTTGTGGTATAGCTTCTTTATTCAAGACCATTAAACCATTCTGAGCTAGTGCCCACATTTCATCCTCGCCAGGAAAAACATGCACATCAGAAATGTGTTTAACTTTTTCTGTTATCCTATCTGTAATCCACTTTCCATGTGCTAAACCGCCAGTAAGTAAGATTGCATTTATATTATTTTCTAATGAAACTGTTAAACTACAAATTTCTTTTGCCACTTGATATATCATGGCATTCATAATTTCTAATTCTTTTTCTTCTCCTCTTTCTGCTGCTTCTCTAATTGCTTTTGCATCATTGGTTCCTAGATAAGCATACAATCCACCACGTCCAACAACCATTTCAATCATTTGCTGTTGTGTATAAGCACCACTAAAAGAAGCTCTTATAATATCTCCAACAGGAAGAGTTCCGCTTCTTTCAGGAGAAAATGGACCAGACCCATCTAAACCTTGATTTACATCTATTACTTTTCCTTTCTGATGTGCTCCTACTGAAATACCACCACCCAAATGAACAATGATCAGGTTTAAATCTTCATATTTAATACCTACTTGCTTAGCAAATACTCTTCCTATTGCTTTTTGGTTTAAAGCATGAAATATAGAAAGTCTCGGAAATTTTGGGTGACCAGAAAAGCGAGAAATATCAGACAACTCATCTACAACTACAGGGTCTGCAATACAAGAAGGAATGGCTAATTTCGAAGCAATATCAAACGCTATTTTAGCACCAAGATTACTTGCATGTTTTCTTGGTGTTTCAGCTAAATCATGTAATAAATTTTCATCTATAGAATATACACCTGATGGGATTGGTTTACATAAACCACCTCTTGCCATTACAATATCTAATGACGACAAAGTAATCTCTTCCTCTTTTAAAAAGTTTAAAACTTTTTCTCGTCTAAAATCTAACTGTTCTTTTTCTGATGAAAATTGTAATAATTCTTCAGAAGGATGTCTAAGTGTTTGTTCACAAAAAACATTTTCACCTTCAAAAAGAGCTACTTTTGTAGATGTAGAACCAGGGTTGATAACTAATATTCTATTGTTCATCTTTTTATAATTCTATTGATGCTGCAGCCAACCTGATACTATTTAGCTTTGTCTCCATAGAGTCAGCTCTTGATGTTAATACAATTGGTGCTTTTGCTCCTAAAATAATTGATGCAACTTTGGCATTTGCAAAGAAAACAAAGGCTTTATAAAGAACATTACCTGCTTCAATATCTGGTACTAACAATAAATCTGCATCCCCTGCCACTGTACTCTTAATTCCTTTGTGAGACGATGATTCTTGACTAATGGCATTATCAAATGCTAAAGGTCCATCAATTTCACAATGTCTTATCTGACCTCTATTAGCCATAATAGTAAGTAAAGCTGCATCTAAAGTTGCTTGCATCTTTTCATTTACCATTTCTACTGCAGCCAGTGCGGCTACTTTTGGTTTTTTGACACCTACCTTTCTCATAAACTCAATGGCATTATTTAAAATACCGATTTTTGTTTCTAGATCAGGTGCTATATTCATAGCTACATCTGTTAATGCTAGAGGCTTATGGTATGCTGGTAAATCAAATAGTGCAAAATGAGAAATTACTCTCCTCTTCTTTAATCCCCATTCTTTATTTAAAACTCCACGCATTAGTTCTGCTGTAGAAATATGACCTTTCATTAAAAAGTCTGCTTTTCCATTATGAATTAAAGAAACTGAAGTTTTTACCATTTCTTTCGGATCTACGACATTAATTATTTCAACTTTATCAAAAAAGTCAAAATTCATTTCCGTACATAAATCTTTTATATCCTCTTTATTTCCAACAAGAATAGGCTCAATAATATTCTTTTTATATGCTCTATACACTGCATCCAATGCATTATCGTCTGCTGCTGCACATAAAACAAGACGACGTTTTACAGTTTGAGTATCTAAGATATCAACTAGTTCTGAAATACTTTTCAGCATAATTTATAATGGGGTTAGTATGTATATGTATATGTGATTAGTACAAAAGTAGGAAAAACTACAATGTAATTACATCCAAAATAGAATATGATTTTTCGAATTCTGCTACTTTAACTTGAACTCTATCTCCTACTTGACAAGGAACTTCTCCTTTAAATCTAGCAGAAAGTTTTGCTCCTACTTTAGGATAGGTAGTAACACCTGGGCCACAACCGTCTAAAGAACTTACGCCAAACATAATTCCACCACCATCTATAGCGAGTACCTCTCCATAAAATACACAAGTACCTGGAGTAACCCTTATCTGTTCTTGCTCTTGTTCTACTTGGCCATAGCCGTCACCTCCAACAATTACTACTTGTTGAGATTTACACGACATAAAAAGACTTAAAAGACTGTAGAATAAAATATAATTCAGCTTCATAACTATAAAATTGAGTGTTAATGAATAAAGCGAATTTACAAGAGACAATTCAATAAACACTATACTTTTAATTTATTAAGTAGCATTTAAAATGCTCTAACATTCAATTCTTACAATCTAGAGTAAAACAAAGTTTTATTTTTTTATAATATTCTTCCTCACACTATTTACTTCGTTGCTTATTACAACTATATATTGTCCAGATTGTAGATGTTCTAAATTTAATTCTACAAAAGAACTAATGAACTCATTGGTATATACTTTTCTACCTTGAATATTAAAAATATCAACTGAGATTTCTTCCCAATCATTTCCTAAGTTTAACCTAAAAACACCATCACTAGGGTTTGGAAATAAAGAAACGTTTAAGGCTGCTAATTGATCTAATACACTTTTATCTTGTCTATTAAGTACTACAGATGTTTCGATATGATTTGTTTCAAAATCAGTATTAAAGGCTGTCAAATAATACGTATATACTCCATCAGAATATTCATTGTGATCTATATATAAATTCTGATTTTCAATTGTTGTTCCTATTTGAATTACCTCACCAGAAGATTCATTCAATCTATAAATTTTAAAACCATCTTCATTTTCTGACATATCCGTCCAAGACAAAATTACATCTTTCGATCTTTCTCTTGCTTTAAATTTCTCGGGTGCGATTATTTGTATTGCATCATCATTTTCAAATGCATCATACATTGTCTGCATTTTTACAGAATACCCTGTTGCGTTGTATGCAGCTACAGTATATTCATAACATAAATTTATATCTGCTATATCATCTCTAAAAACAGTCATATTTTCATTGACAGTCCCTATTGATTTCAATTCAGTATCATTTTTTAATCTTCTGAAAATTTCAAACCCCAATTCATTATCAGACATATCTTCCCATGTTAACATCACTCCATTTATATCATTCGAAGCTATTAGGTTAATAGGAAAATTAGGGAGACTAGCATTTACTGCTTTCGTTTCTATTTGGGCTGACAATGGATTGACAGTACTACTTCCTACATAACTTATTACATAGTATCTATATAAAGTTTCTGGAGCTGCAGTATTATCTACTAATGAATAAACAGAATTATCAACTGTTGCTATTAATGTTGAATCTTTAGTCCCAATTATTTTTCTATAAATCATATACCCTTCTTCGTCATCTGTATCATCAGTCCAATCTAGTTCAACTCTACCAGCAACTTTTTCTTGAACGGTCAAACTTGTCACTCCATGAGGTACATTGGGGAAGGTTGATACTTCTACTGTTTCTGTAAAAAAATCATCTCCTGATTTCACTGCTGCAACTTTGTAGAAATATATTTGATTTTCTAAAATTGAGTTATCAACATAATTAGTTGTTGATGCAGGAAGCCTAGTTAACTGTCTAAAACTACTGTTCCCTGTTTTTCTATAAATCACGTACTCATCTTCTAAATTAGAAGCATCTTTCCACTGTATGTGATTAACTAAATTTCTATTTAACAATCGTAAAGAATGAGGACTATTAATGGGAATATCAATAACTATTTCTTCACTTTCTGATGTCCCCAAGACGTTATAACTTTCAATTTTATAAGTACAACTAGTTCCTTCATTTACATTTTCATCTAAGAATTCTTGTGTATTATATGGTAACTGAGCTATTAGTTGATAACCATTTATAAAAACTGACTCTTTTTTGTATACTTTAAACCCTAATTCATTATGAACGCTATCTTCCCAATTAAGCATTACATTCTGATTTTGGTAAGATGCAGCTACATCTGTTACAAAAGAAGGTTTTGTACTATTACCCATTGTGTGTACAAATAATATTGGCTCACTCATTAAATCACCATCTAGTAATCCATTAATTGCAGACAGCCTGAAATAATAAGTCATGTTAGGAAGTAAACCATTTAGTACAAATGATTCTGCATTCACATCTGTAATTTTAGAAAAAGGGAAATAGTTACCATGATCTGTTGAATACTCTAAAAGAAAACCTGTTTCTAAAGCAGATCTGTCGCTCCAAGAAATAAATAATGAAGTAGCTGATTTTTCTTCGTAAAATATATTACCTGGTGCTTCCAATTTTGTATAGGATGATACTACTTGATAAGGTGATTTTCCTGCTCCATTAGCAGCAGCCACCCGCAAATAATATTTTAAAGACCCTAATAAATCCATTGAAACTAAATAAGAAGTAGCATCTCTTCCTGCTGTTGCAATTGGAACATACCCATTGTTTGGATGTAATGAATACTCTATTACAAACTCTGTTTCGTTATTACTTTTATCTTCCCACTCAACAAGTAATCCTCCAGTAACTTTATCAACAGAAAGGTTTTGTACAGCATTAGGTATTTGATATACAACAGCCGAAACTATTGGAGACCCATCTGCTACACCGTATGCATTAAAGCCTTTCACTTTATAGAAATAAGTTACTCCGTCAATCTTATCAGAGTTATCTATCCAATAATTGTGTTCACTAGACATTGTAGCAATTCTTTGATAATCTCCATTTGGAGACGTTGAACGCTCGATATAATATCCTGACGCTTCAGAAATTCCTTCCCAATCTAACTCAATTCGTCCTTCCGTAATACCTTTTGCATTTAAAATTGAAATATAAGGTAATACACTCGTTTTGGTAGAATTACCATAAATTTCAAAGGCTAAATCATGATCTGCAAAACCAATATCATCTCTATGAGTCCATGAAGTATAATCTTGTCTAAATAAATCATTTTGGTCCCACATATAAAAGTCTCCTCCATATGGTTTAGTATCAACATTTCCTTTCCAATACCAGCTTCCATCTTTTGAGTAAGACATTACAGGAGCAATAGTTAACCAGTATTTACCTTCTGAAAGAATTAAAGGTGATGTAAAAATAAACTCAATTATTCCATCATTATAATATACCAAACCATCACTATCAGCATTAAAAACTTCTTCTATTGATGGCTTACCGTTGTCATCACTCCAAATAATAACATCTACATCCGAAATAGAAGAAACAGTAGACTCTCCAAATGCTTTCACCGCATTTATCTCCCATTCATCACCTTCTTCAATTTCAAAATCATCTGCTAAGTAAATTGGAGCATCAAAATCTGTAAAGTATTGAGATCTATAGCTATTTCCATCAGGATTTTTTTGACTTACTAAAGTTGGAGAAACATCTTTTACAATTACATTAAAAGTTAAAATAGCTTCTTTCCCTTTTGCAGTTCCCTTTACATTAATTACAGCATTCCCAATATTTTCATTACTTGGTTTTATATGTAGTTGGTTATTTATGATTGAGACTACTACAACATCCAGATTATTGTTGAAGATTTCAAATGATAATTGGTCTCCATTTTCATCAAAAAATAATTTTGACAAATCATATGTTTCTCCAAAATCACCTAAAGAATACTCTTTATTCTCTATATCTTTTGATACAACTGGAGGGGTATCATCAACACCAAAATAAGCACTGTAAATTCCATTTGAATGTGTTCCTATTACCACTAAACCATCTTCTCTGGTCTTAATCATTGTTACAACTGCATCACCAATTTCATTCTCCGCTTGCTGTTTCCAATCTGTAAACTGATGTAGAGAACTTGCATAAAATAATCCTACACTAGTTCCAAGAAAAACACCTTCTGTTCCATTATTTGGTTGATGAAAGGCTGCCCATCGAACAGAAGGACCTGCACCAGAACCGTCTTCGTTCTCTTCTAAATTTCCAGATACATGTAACCAACTATCTCCTCCATCTAAAGTCTGAAAAACGCTTTGTGTTTGATAATTTGAAAAAACGACCAATACATGTTCTGCATTTTTAGGATTTACAGCAATACAAGAAACATACGCTTTTGGCAAGCCTTTTTCTGTAAAGATATCTACCATATCAGTACTCTGACTTCTCGAGTTATTTACCTTGTAAATTCCTCCAGAGGATGTCCCGAAGTAAAGTATATTTTCTTCTTTTGTCGATACATCTAAAGAAGTAATTGTAGCATTAGCGGCAATATTAGTATACTGCATCCACCCAGAGTTTGTTCCTCTAAAAGTATAACCAGAATTAATTTGATCAAGTGATAAATTAAACCACATCTTATTTCCTGCAGGGTAATACATCACATTAGGATCATTATGGTCTAAAATATAAGGATGTACAAACATTTGATTTGTAGCTGCTCTGGGTTGAATACCATCATAATCTGTAGGGTTTCTTGGGTCAGCTCCTTTAAATCTTAATATTTTTCCGTATTGTGTACTTGTATAACGGATATCTTCTCCGGGAACTATAGCTACATAACAACCATCTCCTCCTGCATATTCTTCAATCCAAGAGGCTCCCTCTTCTGTTGAATTAGTATACCATTTTCCGTTATCTTGGAACCCAGCCATTATTCTATTGTCGCCTTCTGTTTTCTCATCAATAGCAATAGCGTAGGCTTGTGTTGTATAATATCCATTATTTAAGTATTCCCATTCTACATTTTCTGCCAAACAGTTTTGAGTTTTACTTATTCCTCCATCATGACTTGTTATAACGATATTTGGGTTTGATGGTAAAAATTCTAACCAATGATTATCAGGATGATGATTTGGGTAAATACTTACATTATTCTTAGGAGAATACCCTCCAACCCATCTTGTATTAGCATTTGATGTAAATCCATCTTCAGATCTATAAAGATTTGTACTTCCTATAAAGATTACATTTTCATTATTGGGCTTAACACGAATATATTGATTATAACTTCCTTGAGATAAATCACCAACATAACCTCCATAACCTGGTAAATTCTCTGTTCTATCCTCCCATATTCCATCTGCTACATTATATTTAAAAAGCATGTGGCTTGCTTCTCCATTTCCCGGAGTATGTGCAAAGAAATAAATATTATTTGGGTTCGAAGAAGAGAAATCCATTACTGTCCTATTCAAGGTGATAGATGATACTTCTTGAGGTGTAATATCTACCCAGTCTACTCCATCTAATGAGGTAAAGAAACCTGTATTTGCTATTGTAGCAAATAAACGTCCTTCAGAAGTAACCATAATTTCTGTAAAAATAGCACCATCTTCTTCTAAAGATAATTGCCATGAATTACCTCTATCAATGGATTTTGATATCCCTCCTTTATGGGCAACATATACATGCCCTTTAGGAGTAACTGCAATTCTTGAAACATATTGAAAAGTTCCTTCATTTATTGTAGGGTCACTTACTGTAGAAGATAACTGGTTCCAAGATACTCCTCCATCTGTAGATTTATAAATTCCATTCCCCCTATATGTTGCACCTCCACCAGAAGCAGAGTTTCCATATATTTCTCCTGCTCCATAATACCAAACATTGGCATAATTAGGTCTTGGATCTTGTGCAATACAAGTAATACTTTGTCGGTCTGTAGGTGTTGTCACTTTTACCCAAGAAGTTCCTCCATTAATTGACCTCCATAATCCTCCAGCTACCCCCCCTGCTAATAGTATATTTTCATTCGATTTATCAATTGCTAATGCTCTTGTTCTACCTCCAACATTAAATGGTCCTCTTTTTTTCCAATTTACAGTAGTTATTTCTCCCACAGATAAATCGTCAAAAAGTTGAGTTTTAAAATGCAATTTTTGAGCAAAGCTATGCTCTAACTCAAAAATATTATTTGGAATTAAATGCAATTTTGGATTTTCTAATAAACGATGTTCATAATTCTGACGAGCTTCAGGATCATCTTTCTGTCTCTTAAATTTATGATAGATCGTTTGATCTTGAGACATATCTGGTATCAATGCGGTATTTTGGGCAAAAGTAGATATGTATAATAGCGATAAGAGAAATAGTAAATAGAAACTCTTCGTGTAAAACGAATTGAATACAGCTAGTTTCATGAGTGATAATTAGGTCTTGGGTATTAGGTTAAATCGTTTTAATCATACTTTTAATTAGGTTTTAGTATGATTAGAGTATAGTAATCAAAATCAATTACTTATGCTTTTTAGGTTTAATATAATTTACAAAAAATTAGCTAGTCTATCACTAATCAAATTCGATTACCTTGTTATAGTTACATTATCCCTTTGGAAATAAAAAAAGCGACATCTCTTTTCAGAGATGTCGCCACCAGAATGCTATTTATATTTTAGTTTCTCTTCATAACGCGATAGAGAAATCCATCTCCATCGCATTATAGAAGAGCACTTAGACTGCTTGTTCTTTGATTAAGTTCAATGCTGAACCAGCTTTGAACCACTCAATTTGTTGAGCATTATACGTATGGTTTACTGGGAATGTTTCCACAGAACCATCTGCATGAGTTAACTCAACTGTTAATTGCTTACCAGGAGCAAATTCTGTTAATCCTTTAATTGCGATAGTATCGTCTTCACGAACTTTATCGTAATCTGCAGGGTTAGCAAAAGTTAATCCTAACATACCTTGCTTCTTAAGGTTAGTTTCGTGAATACGAGCAAAAGATTTTACTATTACTGCACGAACACCTAAATGACGAGGCTCCATAGCTGCATGCTCTCTAGAAGAACCTTCACCATAGTTTTCGTCACCAACAACGATAGAACCAATACCTGCAGCTTTATAAGCTCTTGCAGTTGCTGGAACTTCTCCTTTATCTCCTGTTAATTGGTTAACTACTTCGTTAGTAGCTCCACCAAATGCATTTACAGCACCGATTAAACAGTTATTAGAAATGTTATCTAAATGACCACGGTAACGTAACCAAGGACCTGCCATAGAAATGTGGTCAGTAGTACATTTTCCTTCCGCTTTAATTAATAACTTCATTCCAGATAAATCTGTTCCTTCCCAAGGAGCAAATGGAGTAAGTAATTGTAAACGCTCCGAAGTTGGAGATACATCAACTATAACACTAGATCCGTCTGCTGCTGGAGCTTCGTAACCGTTATCATCTACTGCAAATCCGCTTTCTGGTAACTCTGATCCTGTTGGAACTGCTAATTTTACAGCTTCACCATTTTCATTAGTTAATGTATCCGTAAGAGGATTAAAGTCCAAACGACCTGAAATTGCAATAGCAGCAACCATTTCTGGAGAAGCTACAAATGCGTGAGTATTCGGGTTACCGTCTGCACGTTTTGCAAAGTTACGGTTAAATGAGTGAACTATCGAGTTTTTCTCATTCTTTTCTGCACCAGGACGAGCCCATTGTCCAATACAAGGTCCACATGCGTTTGTGAAAATCTTAGAAGATTCAAATTTATTGAATGTATCTAATAAGCCATCACGCTCAGCTGTAAATCTAACTTGCTCAGAACCAGGGTTAATACCTAAAATTGCTTTTGGTTTAACACCTTTGCTCACTGCATCTTCTACAATAGAAGCTGCTCTTGTTAAATCTTCATAAGAAGAGTTTGTACAAGAACCGATTAGTCCCCATTCTACGTCTAAAGGCCATCCATTCTCAGCAGCCTCACTCTTCATGTCTGCAACTTCAGTTGCTCTATCAGGAGTAAAAGGTCCGTTTAAGTGAGGTCCAAGTTCGTCTAGGTTAATCTCGATTACTTGATCAAAATATTTATCAGGGTCAGCATATACAGCAGCATCACCAGTTAAATGTTCTTTAATTCCGTTTGCAGCATCAGCAACATCATCACGGTCAGTAGAACGTAAGTAACGCTCCATAGACTCATCATAACCGAAAGTTGAAGTTGTTGCTCCAATTTCTGCTCCCATGTTACAAATTGTACCTTTACCAGTACAAGACATGTTGTTAGCACCTTCACCAAAGTATTCTACAATACATCCAGTTCCACCTTTTACAGTTAAGATACCAGCTACTTTTAAGATTACATCTTTAGGAGCAGCCCAACCGCTAAGTTTACCAGTTAATTTAACACCAATCAACTTAGGGAATTTAAGTTCCCAAGCCATACCAGCCATTACATCTACTGCGTCAGCTCCACCAACACCAACAGCTACCATACCTAAACCACCAGCATTTACTGTATGAGAATCTGTACCGATCATCATACCACCTGGGAAAGCATAGTTTTCTAATACTACTTGGTGAATAATACCTGCACCTGGCTTCCAGAATCCAATTCCATATTTGTTAGAAACTGATCCTAAGAAGTCAAATACTTCTTTATTTGTTACGTCAGAACGTTTTAAATCTGCTTTTGCACCGTCTTTTGCTTGGATTAAGTGGTCAGCGTGAACCGTTGTAGGTACAGCTACTCTATCTTTACCTGCTTGCATGAATTGTAACAATGCCATTTGAGCTGTCGCATCTTGACATGCAATTCTATCTGGAGCAAAGTCTACATAATCCTTACCTCTTTCTAATGCTTTTGTAGCATTACCATCCCAAAGGTGAGTGTATAAAATCTTTTCAGCTAAAGTTAAGGGTTTACCTGTTGCTTTTCTTGCCGCTTCTACTCGTTCAGGATATTTCGAGTAAAGCTCCTTTATCATCTCAATGTCAAAAGCCATATGCGTGTCGTTTAGTAAAAATTTCAATTAGTGACAAAAATCAGTGCTATTTATAAAAATTTACTGACTTTAAACAAAAATAAGAGTAATCTATATTCTTTTTAAACAAAAAGGGCTGAAAATCATCGATTTTGTCAAAAAAATAATAAATAGGCCTATTTTTTTAAATTAAAGAGGTCATTTTTAATATTTATCAGATGATTTATTAGTGAAGTCAATACTTTACTACAAATTTCATCTTTTGCAAAACTACGTAGTTAGAGAATAATTAAAAATAAAAAGGTGTACTAATTCAAAATTAGTACACCTTTCCACTTACTTTTTAAGTAAAATTACTTACCTAGCAATTCAGCTAATTTCTTATCTAGATCGTCTCCTCTAAGATTTTTAGCTATAATTTTTCCTTCTTTATCTAATAACAGTGTGAAAGGAATACCTTCAACACCATATTCAGCTGCAACAACTCCACCTGCATCATGAACTTGAGACCATGTAATATGATCTTGTTCAATTGCTTGTTTCCATGCTTCCGTATCTCTATCAATAGAAACACCGTATACCTCAAAACCTTTAGATTTATAATGGTTGTAAGCTCTTAATACATTAGGGTTTTCCATTCTACAAGGTCTACACCAAGATGCCCAAAAATCAATCATTACATATTTTCCTCTAAGAGAAGACAATGTAACTGTTTTTCCTTCTGGAGATGGTAAAGAGATATCTATAGCTTCAGCGCCTACTACAGTTGCCTTTTTAGCATTATAAGCTTTAGCAACTTCCATTACTAAACTATCTTGAGGAAAGTTTTGCTCTAACTTTTCAATTGATTTTGAGATAGCATCAAAACTACCATCTTTATCTTGAATAAAATTTAAAGCCACTAATGATACATATGCACCATTTAACTTACCAAGCATTTCTTCTACTGCTACTTTTTGTTCAGTTTGTAGTGCTTGAAACTTTTTCAATACTTCTTCTTTATTTTCAGAAGATGCATATTCCTGTTGCAAAACATTCCCTTTTTCAGAGTATTTATCATACATCTGCTTAAGTTCTGTTAATTGCTCATTTTCTTTCGATCCAGAAATTTTATAACCTACTTTAGCATTTGCTACGGTTAAATCCTTTCCTTCTAAAACTAATAATTCTTCGGCTTGATTTCCAATATTCAAAGTATACAAACCAATTTTTGGAACTGTATACTTTAAAGTAAACTTACCTGAAGCATCTGTTGTTGTTTCGGCAACATTTTTCTTACCGCCAACACGTTGTATTGTATATAAAACAACTTTAGTACCATCTGGTAAATCATTTAACTTACCCGATATTTTTACTTTGGCAGGATAAGATCCATCACCTTCCTCTGATACTCCGCAACTTACAGCAAAAATTGTAAGAAGAAGAATAAAAATATGTTTTACTGTTTTCACTATTGTTTGTTTACTTATTTCCGTAATACATGCAATATACACAGATCTTTACTTTTCTAAAGCTTCTCTCAATAATTGATTTGTCTTTTGAGGATCAGCTTTACCTTTTGCCAATTTCATTACTTCGCCCATAAATAAGCCTATTAAGTTCTTTTTCCCTTTTTTATAAGCTGCTGCTTTATCTGGGAATTTATCTATTGCTTGTTGAATCAAAGGCACTAAGAAGTCATCTCCACTATCTTGAATTAGGTCTAACTCTTTCGCTAATTCTTCTGCTGATACTCCCTCTTTTTCTGATAATGCTTTTAGTAATTGTTGCGTTGCTGCTGCATTACTAATTTTCTTATCATCTACTAAAGCAATTGTATCTGCCACTTGATTTGGACGAACAGTTAACGTTTCAAATGTACCACCTGTCTCATTTAATAATGATTTAAGAGGTCCCATCATCCAGTTTGATGCAACTTTATAATTTTTAGTATCATTACATAATGCTTCAAAATACATTGCCGTTTCTTTCGACTCTGTTAATTGCTCTGCATCATATTCTGGTAATTTATAATCAGAAATAAATTTCTTTATCAGTTCTGCTGGTAAACTTGGCATTTCTGCTTTCAATTTATCCACCCACTCTTGTTTAACAATCATAGGAGGTAAATCTGGACAAGGGAAATATCTATAATCATTTAATGTTTCCTTAGAACGCATTCCATACGTTTTTCCTGTATCAACATTAAAAGTTCTTGTTTCTGATAAAATAGGCTCTCCAGCTTCAATTAATTTAATCTGACGTTTCATCTCATAATCAATTGCTTTCTGGATATTACGCATAGAGTTCATGTTTTTAATTTCACACTTCTCTCCCAATTTAGTTTCTCCTTTTAAACGGACAGACACATTGGCATCACAACGTAATGACCCCTCTTCCATGTTACCATCAGATATATCTAGGTAACGAACAATTTTTCTGATTTCTCCTACAAAAGCTGCTGCAACTGCAGAGTCATGAATACAAGGTTCTGTAACAATCTCCATTAACGGAACTCCTGCACGGTTTAGATCTACTAAAGTATCTGGAGCACCATCTAAATGGGTAGATTTACCAGCATCCTCTTCCATGTGAATTCTGTTTAGAATAACACGAAATTCATCTCCTTTTTTAGATACAACATCAACATGTCCACCAACACATATTGGTGTTTTATCTTGAGTTGTTTGGTAACCTTTTGGTAAGTCTGGATAAAAATAATTTTTACGATCAAAGAATTGATATTCAGAAATAGAGCAATTACAAGCTAAACCCATTTTAATAGAATACTCTAAAACAGATTTATTCACTTTTGGTAAAGTACCAGGCAAAGCCAATGTTATTGCACTAATATTTACATTTGGATCCTGACCGTATGTTGTCGGATCTGATGCAAAAATTTTACTTTTAGTTTGTAATTGAGAGTGTACCTCTAAACCAATTACTAACTCATATTTATCTAAAATCGTCTTATCCATAATTACTGATCTATAGACAGTTCCAATATATCGAAACTAAAAAAAATGTTACAGTCGCAACTTTAATATATTTCAAAAAAAAAGTCATTCTTTTATAAAAGAAATGACTTTTAATGAATTTCATTACAATATTAATAAAATTTAGACATAAACACTACTCTTTTAATGTTTACGTTGACTTGCTTTAAAGAGAATCTCCTTTTCTTCTTGCGTAAGTCCTTCGTAACCTTTTACAGATATTTTATCTAAAATTTCATCTATGCTATCTTGTGATGGTTGATGAGGAACATTTTTCTCTGCTTTAGCTGCAGCTTTTCCTTTTTTACCTCCACGAACAACTTTTAATTTTCTCTTAGAGTTCATAATGTTACCGAAGAAATTTGATACGGCATACATGGGCTTACCAAGGTCTGTACCTTTCTTTAACAACGCTACATATCCAAATCCCATTAATGCTCCACCTAGATGGGCAATTTCTCCGCCTGCATTAGAACCAGCAGATTGAATAAGTGATAAAAATATATAGACAGCTGCTAAGTACTTTATTCTAACTGGGCCAACAAATAATAAGTTTATTTTATACTCAGGAGCAATAGTGGCTGCACCTACAACAATGGCATAAACACAAGCAGATGCTCCAATTAAACCGCTTACCATATCTGCTTGTTCTTTATAAAAAGGAACAACATTAAACATAAAAATGTAAGCTAACCCACCTGCAATACCACCTAAAAAGTAAAGTGCTACTAATTTTTTATCTCCTAAGAACTCTGTAAAAATTACTCCAAACCAATACATTACCAACATATTGAATAATATGTGGAAAAAATCGCTCATACTATGAACGAAAAAATAAGTTATTAACGTCCATGGTTTATGTGCCACAGCGTAAATACTTGGAGGTAAGGCTACATTATCAAAAATGTATAAATTATAAAAATCTTGAAACCCTGATAACTTTAACACAAGCATCAGAATACTCATACATACATAAACAACTACATTAATAATGATAAGTCTTAAAAGTCCACTTCCTGGCTTATTCCATGTATATTTTAAATCAGAGATAAAACTGTTCATATAAAGAAAAGTAATGGTTCAATGAGTAACTTTAAAAGCCTGTTACTCTGATATAGGTCTGTATTAGGTTTACTTAATTTACATAAAATCAACTACTATTAAAAATTGAAATGACGTAAAAACCTAATATGTACATTTTATTATTAGATAGATGAATATCTATTTTCACAATTTGGAATTGATATTCACTTCACTTAATTATCTCCTATTGATAGCTCTTATATTTCCAATGTTTCATTAAGAAGTAGGCAAATAATGCTCCTCCTAAATGGGCTAAGTGAGCTACGTTATCTGCTGGATTTTGATTCCAAAGCTCATATGTTTCATATAAAATATAAAGACCTACAAGGTATTTCGCTCTAATCGGAATTGGAGGAAACAGTAACATCAATTTTAGATTTGGAAATAAAAATGCAAAAGTAAAGAGGATACCGAAAATTGCACCTGATGCACCAATCATTGGGATATTCATCCTTGTTATTGTCAACTTTCTAACAAACTCTACTGCTTCTGTTTGTAAACCTGGGTTATTAGGATCAGCAGGAAATGTACTTTCAGCAAAATTGTATAAATCTTGACTGTGCTCTAAAAATTGAGAAGCATGATCTTGACAAAATGCTAAAAAGTTTACAGGTGTTTGATCAGTAATAAATTGCTCTGCAGATACTGCCATATTATGTACTTCTACATAATTGGTAATACCATATAAAGCACCTCCACCAATACCAGTAACCATGTATAGAATAAGGAACTTTTTAGAACCTAGTACATTTTCTAACATTGGTCCAAACACAAAAAGTGCAAACATATTACCAAAAATATGAGCAAAACTTTCGTGCACAAACATGTATGTTATTGGTTGGTACACCTGAAAATATTCTGAGTTAATATTGTGGTAACCTAATAAATCTACAATTGGTAAACTTGTAAGGTTACACAATGCAAAAATTGCTAGATTAATTAATAAAATAATTTTGACGTACGGCGTTAAATTTTGTCCCATTCGTATATTTTCAAGGTTGTTATGTACTACTTTTTAGAAGTACTAATTTCTTTTATATTTAATTGGAGTGTTTTATTTCCACGATACTCATTTATATCCAAACGGAATAAAATATCAAAAAATCCCTCCATCACTACATCCAATTGGTCAGCTTGATTAAAAGCTATTGCATCAATCTTTTGATCACCTTCTTCTTGAAAGACCTGCATTTTTAAATGTTTATCTTTTAATACTCTGGGTGTAGTGGCTACTTTCACATTCTTAGCTATAAAAAGAGGTAATGGATTTTCATGTCCAAAAGGGCTCATCTTATTTATTATTGTTGCTGAAGCAAGATCTAAGTCTGCTAGATCAATTTCCAAATCAACATTAAGCTCAGAAACAAAATTCTTTCCATTTGTCAAATTCTTTACTTCTGCTTCAAATTTATCTGTAAAAGCTGACAAATTTTCTTTTTTGAGTGACAAACCTGCCGCTGAAGTATGTCCCCCAAACTGATCTAGAAATTCTGCACTTGCAGTAAGAGCTTTATGTATATCAAAATTAGCAATTGCTCTTGCAGATCCTGTCACTTCATCTCTTGATAAAGTTAGTGCTACTGTAGGCTTCCCAAATTTTTCTGCACATCTAGAAGCAACTATTCCTAATACTCCTTTATGCCAGCTCTCATTATATAATACTAAAGCCGGTGCAGATTTGTTTTCCTCTGCCATTACTAGTGCTTCTTCTGTATTTGTGCGATCGTAATTTTTTCTTAATTGATTAAGACGATTTAATTCTTCTGCTAATTCTTTCGCTTCTTTATTATCTATAGTAGATAGTAGCTCTGCTGAAATTTGAGCATGAGCAATTCTACCCGCAGCATTAATTATTGGACCAAAAGTATATCCTAAATCTTGCACTTGAATTTCAGACTGTTCCCTATTCAGTACTTTAAATAAGGCTACTATTCCTGGTTTTGTAGACTTTCTTAAATACTTAATTCCTTCATTTGCAATCACTCTATTTTCGTCTGTCATAGGTACTACATCACAAGCAGTACCTAAAACCACTAAATCTAAATGTTGCCATAAAGGTGTTGGGTCTATACCATGTTTTTGACAAAACCCTTGCAAAAACTTAAATCCTACTCCGCATCCTGATAAACCTTTAAAAGGATAATTACAATCTGGACGTTGAGGGTTGAGCACCGCTGTGGCTTTTGGAATAGTATCTCCTAATTGATGATGATCACAAACAATAAAATCAATATTTCTATGAATAGATTCCTCAATTGCTTCATGACTCATAATACCACAATCTAGAGATATTATTAGTTGGCAATTGGTTTGTGCTGCATACTCTACTCCTCTTAAAGACACACCATATCCTTCTGTATACTTATCTGGTATATAAAAATCAATGTTATCATATACCTCTCTAAAAAAGTGCATAAATAATGCTACCGCAGAAGTTCCATCAACATCATAGTCCCCAAAAAACAATATTCTTTCGCCATGTTCAATTGCTAGTGTTAACCTAGCTACAGCAATATCCATATCTTTCATTAAGAAAGGATCGTACAGTTTTTCTAATGTTGGGCGAAAATAATCTCTTGCTTTTGGAATTGTTGTTACCCCTCTTTGCACTAGTAATTCTGCTATTATTTTGGGAACATTAGGTTGTTTTAATAACTCCTTAACGTGATCTTGATTAGCCTTGGGTAAAATTTTCCACACTTTCTCCATATTCTGCTTAATTACTTTCTTTTTTCACACCACAAGCCAAAGCAATCCATGCGGCAATAAAGCCAACTCCTCCAATTGGAGTTATAGCTCCTAACCATGTAATTCCAGTTATTGATAGAATATACAAACTACCTGAGAAGATAAAAATGCCTGCAACCATAAAAACTGCAGCCCATTTTAACCAACCTTTATCTATTTGCTGAGCTAAAGCACCTAATATAAGTAAGCCTAAACCATGATAGAAGTGATATTTCACACCTGTTTCAAAAGTTTCTAATCTTCCATTTTCTAATAAAACTGACTTTAACCCGTGTGCTCCAAATGCACCAATACCTACTGCTAAAGCACAAAAAATCGCACCAATAATAATTATATTTCTACTCATGATATTTGTTTGCATCCTATTCTAATGCAAGATAAAGAGTTTAGAGTTATGAATTAAGTAAGTATAAAAAAGTTAAGTATTGATTTTTACTTTTTTATCAGTAAAGTGATAATATAAAAAGAGCCTATCAAATTGACAGGCTCAGTATTTTAATATAACGGAAAAGAATTTCTTAGTTCTTTATTTCTATTTTTTCGTTCTCTGCATGGTATTCTTCAATTAAAGAATCTACAACTTCTTTTACTGAACGAATGGATTTTACATATTCAATAGAAGGTCCTGCACACCAAACAGATTTATAGGTAGCACCAAAAGCAGATTTTTCTAACATTTTCATGCCTTTATAGAAAGTCAGCATTTTAGCAAACTTCTTTAATGTCTTATTTTTATTCAATAACGACTCTAACCAATTTTGTTTAGTTCCGATTTCCTTCATGTAAGGTGTGTTTATTACCGTACAGGGTGTTCCCGAAAGTTTTGTGGTCATTACAATGTCTTTTGCTCCATAATCTACACAGGCTTGCTTGTAAGCATCATTAACACCACCTTCATTTGTTGCAATAAATGGACTACCCATTGAGATACCTACAGCACCTAAATCCAATTTATTTTTCATTTGGTTTCCATTACCTACACCTCCTGCAGAAATTACAGGTATTGTGCAAGCCTCTACCAAAGATGGAATTAATTCGCTAGCCGGTGTAGGGCCTGCATGTCCTCCTGCTTCTTTATTTACAGCAATTACTGCATCTGCCCCTAACTCTTCTACAATTTTTGCATATTTAATATCCACAACATCACAGAAAACTTTTATACCCACAGGCTTACATTTTTCTATAATTTTTCTAGGAGAACCTAAAGATGTAATGATATAATCTACTCTAAGTTCAACACATGTATTGAGTTGTTCCATCATGCGTACATTTGATTTATTAGCAATCAAATTTACACCAAACGGACCTTTGGTTCCTTTTCTAATTTGTTGTATTGCTGCTCTAAATTCTTTATCTGTACGGTAGTTTAAGGCTGGAACTGCTCCTGTTATACCACTTTCTGCCGCTGCAATAAGCATTTCGGCAGTGGATACAAGAAACATTGGAGCCATAATGATAGGGTATTTTATACCTAACATCTCGGTTAGTGGTGTGGAAATTTTTTCCATAGTGCTATTTATTGGTGTTGAGTTGGTTAATAATGGTATGCATGCATACTATATTGATTTACAAGATGTAAATAATTATGGTCATTGTCAATAGCTAATACAAATATGATGATTCACTTATTATATAATAGGTGAATTTAAACTCAAAACCAATATAGAAATACTATAAAAGTTTATCTAATGTTTTTTGATGATCATTTTTAAAAAAATCTTCAGCATAATTATCTAATGTATCAAAAGCATCTTTATGAAAAACATTTGCAATTTCTCCATTTGCAAAATGATAAATACTATCGCATAACTTTTGTAAAGAGCTGATTGTATGAGAAGCAATTAAAATAATCTTTCCTTTTTCTTTGAGTGATAAAATAATTTTGTCTAAATCAAAAGATGCTTCAACATCCAAACCAATAAAAGGTTCGTCTAATAAAATAATAGGAGCGTCAGAACTAAGTAACATCATTAACGCCAGTCGCTTTTTCATTCCTGTTGAATAATGATCTACCAAATCATTTAAAGGCAGTTGAAAAACTTTATTCCATTCCTCGTAATCA
Source organism: Flammeovirga kamogawensis (assembly GCF_018736065.1). Classification (GTDB taxonomy): domain Bacteria; phylum Bacteroidota; class Bacteroidia; order Cytophagales; family Flammeovirgaceae; genus Flammeovirga; species Flammeovirga kamogawensis. The sequence goes on along the minus strand of NZ_CP076128.1, from coordinate 3,879,360 downwards.
AAATTAGGATACTTTACTTTAAATAAATCAAGATGCTCTTTGCCTGTTATTCTAGAATAAAACTGAGGTTTAGCTTCTAAATACACCACATCTTTTCGCTGTAGTTTTTCCTCCTCTAAAAATAATTCTCCTGAAAAGTTTCTTTTCCACTGAGCAATAATTTCAAATAATGTTGTTTTACCAACACCATTATTTCCTAAAACACCTAGTATTTCTCCAGATTGGATTTCAAAAGAAACCTTTTTAAGAACTTGCTTTTCCCCAAAGGAAATCGATATATCATTAAGCTTTAGCATGGCTGTTTTTATCTAGTAAAAAAAAGATAATTGTTTAGAGGCTCTTTTCCAGGTTCTGATACTTACCAATAAAGGTATTGGTAGTAAAAATGGAATAAAAAGACATATATAATAAAACCCTAGTAATGTTGAGTTAGCAAATGACGCAGTTTCTGGTTCATAAGAAGCATACTTCATTAAGATGGCCAACATAATTATAATTGCTGTTACAATAAATAGATAAACTAAAATATAAAACAGTGATGTATAAAAAACTAAACCTATTAATAAGTAGGGCACATTTAATATAAAATAAATTTTAAATGATGTATGAATTTTCTGTGTTAAAAGCCCCACAGGAGAATCTGATATAGCATATAGTAATGCTCTTGGCTCATTGAATTTAAAAAAACCTACAATTGAAAGGTTCATTAAAAACAAGCCTACAATCAATAATTCAAAACGTAAAACGCCTAAAAAAGTAACTGCAAAGCCTATTACTAAGCCCCACACTCCGCCATTTCTCATACCCGCTTTCCATTCAAATGCTGTTTTAGAAAATGGTAATGGAATGGAAAAACCAGTATTATCAATTTCAATTTTAGTAGGTAAAAAAGAAATTAATGATCCTAGAAATATACCTATAAACCAGAATTGAGGTTGTGCAGAAAATAAAACCCCGATAGATACTAAAGCAATAATAACTGCATACTCAAAAACATAATACCCAACTGGAAACTCTAAAAGATTTAATAATAATTTTTCATCTCCTCTATAAGAATGCATTCCTGCAATTAAAGTAAATAATAACGCCAGTATAACAACTATATGTATTGCTTCTGCTTGTGCAATTAAGAATTGAAGAAAACCAAAAAGAAGCATTAAAAATAAAGTTCTCAAGAACCCTAAATTTTTCATCTCTCTTGTAAATTGCTTTCTTTTTATGTTTAGTAATGAAAAGAATATTTTAGCTACCACAGTTGTTTATTTTACCAAGACCCTTGCCTTTCGTATGTTGATATTGAAATATGTAAATGATCTGCTGTTCCAGTATGTCTAACTACATTAAACCCCAAAATATTAAAATAAATCTGAGCAATCCAAATCATCCAAAATGGTCTTCCTTTTGTTCTTAAATCCATTGCATGGGTATAACCTGTATTCTGTATGTAATGTAAAGACCTTTTTTTTGTTTGTAATCCCATTCTGTTATAGTCTTCTGGCACTCTAGACAAACTTGTAATCAAAACATTTTTATCAAAAAATAACAATGTCCTAACGCTAATTTTTAAATACGGGTGTAGATCTGCATATTCACTTTTCACTTTATTTGTTTGTGCATTTTTTCCGCTAAAAGAAAAAACTGCAAATACAACATAGGCAATTACAACTACAAAAGAAGCAATACCCATTACCCTTATGTGTGAAAATTTATACTTTTCTGATTTAATGAAGAAGCTATAACCTACAAATAAATAGAGAAATAAACAGATAGATACCACACTCATTCCACCTATTAAACCTAACCAAGTTGGAACATTATAAGAATGATATAAAAAAATACTTGTACGTATTAATAAAATAAATGGAAAAGTAATTAAGACGAAAAAGAGTATACATTTACCTAAAAATTTTAATAATTCGTATTTCCAATTCCATTTTGGTTGTTTATCTTCTGTATAAGATTGATATGTGTAGTCTGTGCTCAAATTATTATTTAGTCTTTAAAAAAACACAATAAGTATTACATAAATAAAAAAAAGATCAATTAAATCATTTTTTTCTCAATCTACTACTTAACTAATTAAAATCGGTATTAAATTGAATTTGAAACGAGGAAAACAGTTTCTATTACTACAATAACTATAAACCCTACAAAATTTATTAAACCGTGAAAGATCAAACTCCAATCGGGAAAAAAGCATTAAAACTAGTTGGTTATTTAATAGGCACAATTGTGTTTATTTCTTTATTAGCTGTACTGCTTTTTTATGCCAATAGAGATAAAATTAAAGCAAAAGTAATTGAGGTAGTTAATCAAGAACAAAATGGCGATTTACAGATTGGTCAGATTGGTATTGCTCCTTTTGAAGACTTCCCCAATTTTACATTACAGCTTCAAGATATTGTCTATCATGAGAAAAAATCAGCATTAAGACAAGAGGAAGATAAACCAATTGCCGCACTTGGTAATTTCTTTGTTTCTATAAATATTGTAAAACTATTTGGTGGTAACGTACATGTTGGTGCCATAAAACTAGAAGATGGAGAAGTAAATTTAAGAGCATTTAAAGATAGTACGGTAAATATTATTAATGCTTTAGGAATAGACCTTACGGATACAACCAAAGTAGAAGAACCTGCTGACACTACTAAAAAAGCTCCTCCAGCATTTGCCCTTCAATTAGATGAATTTACTTTAAAAAATATCAAAATAACGGCTTATAATGGATTAACAGAAGTGGGTACTGGTATGCAAATACATCAGATAACTACTTCTTTAGGTTATAATAAAGATGAAATTAAGAATCACTTACTCGTAAATGTTGAACTACTTGGCATTCTAAAAGATGAAAAAATATTGTGGCCTAACAAGCATCTTGAATTAACTTCTGATTTACGTTTCGATCGCAAGACAAAATTTATCAACATAGATACTTGTGATATGAATCTTGAAGGTGCCGCTTTTTCTCTTTCTGGAACAGTGGATATTCCTAACGAAATGTTTTTAGATCTAGATATTCATGCATCTCAAAAAGACCTAAATATTATTAACCTTATTGCCAATGGGAAATTAGATGTTGAAAAATTAAAATCAAATTACTCTAGTACATTAGGAGGCTTAGAATTTGATGCCAAAATAATAGGTAAATCTGCTGCTACATTACCAAAGGTTACAGCTGATGTTAAATTGGATAAATTCACTTTAAAAAGTTTAAAAACACCATATGCTATCCAAGATTTTAGTTTTGAAGCACACCTAAACACAGGTGATTCTACAGACCTTTCTCAACTCGCTTTTGATTTAAATAAATTTAATCTTGAGACTACAAATGGTTTTATGAGAGGAAAATTAGGTGTTTCTAATGGTATTAAGCAACCTCATTTAGATTTACAATGGGAAGCAGATATGGAATTAGATAACCTTAATGATCTTCTCACAAATGTTCCTATTGATAGTTTAAGAGGTAGATTAGAGTTTCAGGCAGACATAGAATATGATATTGACATTGAAAAACGTAAATTCTTAAACGTAAAAAATGCCGAACAAAAAATTGCTTTAAAATTAAAAGATATAGCACTTAGACATACTGAAACAGGTATATCGCCAAGAGAAATAAATGGTGTTTTTTATATCTGGGACAATCATTTAGGTGTTAAAGATTTAAGTGCTAAAGTTGATGGAAGCGATTTTAAATTTAATGGCAATATTGATAATCTCTTGTTCTATGCATTGGGTTATAACACAGATATTGTTGCTGATATAAAGCTAGAATCTAAGCATTTATTAGTGAAAGAATTACTTCAATATACTGACTCTGCCAATGCTGATCTTGCTGATAACCTTCATGATATTATCATTGATTTCACTTTAAACACTACTACTAAAGGGCTAAATGAGTATAAATTATTGCCCTATGGTTCTTTAAAAATCAATAACCTCCAAACACATTTTGATAAGTTTCAACCTATTCATAATGTAAAAGGTGTAATGGGAATTACTAAAAAACATCTAGGCATTAAAAGGTTAAGCGGTAATATAGGAAAGAGTGATTTTACATTTGTGGGTGGTTTTGAAGATTACGATGGTCTATTTTATAAAGACTCTACAATTACTATAAAATCAGGATTTAATATTACATCAAATTCTATGCGTGTAGTAGACTTTTTCACCTACGGAGATTCATTGCTTGTTCCAAAATCATTTGAGAATGAAAAGATGAATAATTTCCAGATTTCAGGAGGAGTAGATATTGTGAATCAAGAATTATTTTCTGGAAAAAAAGTACCAAACTTTAGACTTTGGATGAAAGGTTTAAAGTGGAGATTAAGTATATCGCCTTTATTATTTAGAAATTTTAAATTTGAGCTAGTTAAAAAAGATAACGATATCTATCTGAATGACTTTACAGGAAAAGTTGGCCAAAGTGATATGACTTTTAATGCACAACTTTATAATGTAACAGATAGTACAAGGCAGGACTTTAACGGTAAATTTCAAGTAGATGCTAAGATGCTTAACTTTAATGAATTACTAAAATTAGTAGTCCCAGAGGAAAGTTACGCAGAATCGTCGGCTTCTAGAGCCGAAACTATCGAAGAGGAAGAACCCGTTGATATTTTTGCTATCAAATACCCAAATCTTGAATTAGACGTTAAGGTAAAACGTATGAAATTGATGGAGATGGATATTAAAAATTTCAAGGGTAAAGTAAGAACATCTTCAGATCAAACTATAAGTTTAGATAAAGTGAAAGTTCGTTTAGGTGATATTGGAGGTTTAGAAATGTCTGGTTTAGCAAATCTTCAAGATCCTAAGAATGTAATTCTTGATGGTAGTGCTACTTTAAAAAATGTTGACTTATCTCAGGTAGATATTAATGTTGAGTATGAAGATGATGTAATTAATGTTTCTAAGAACTTTAATGGAATTCTTAATTCTACCATGACAGCAAAAGCACATATTAATGATAATTTGAGTATAGATATTTCTAAAACAACTGCTGAAATAAATATGACTTTAGAAGATGGTCGTATTATGGATTTTGCTCCATTAAGTGCAATGGCTACTTATTTTGGCAATAAAGACATGAATAACATCCGCTTTGATAAAATTGAAAATAATTTTACTGTAAAAGATGGTGTTTTCTACATTCCTAGAATGGATATTAGCTCTACAATTGGTCAGTTATACATTTCTGGAGAACAACACCTAGATATGAATATGGCGTATATGGTAGAGGTTCCTTTTAAACTTGTACGTTCTGTTGCTTGGAATACCTTAACTGGTGGTGGCAAAAAGAAAAAAGAAGGCGAAGAAGATGAAATTCAGAAAGATGAAGGAGGAAAATATGTTGCCGTAAGAATTGAAGGTAACATAGATGATTATAGTATAAAACTAGGTAAAGGGAAGAAAAATAAGAAAGACAAAAAAGGTAAATAATTACTGTCTGATCAAAATTATTTCTGTCTAGTAAAAAGACATGAAAAAGCCGTCAATAATCTATTGACGGCTTTTTATTTAACTAAAATCATTCTCTACTACTAAAATGACTTTATAACTACTTTAAATTAATCTGTTCTAAACCTTATTCACCTAAAAATTAGATGAATAAGGAAAATTACATTAATAGTTTGCTTCTTGTAATTAATTATGACTTTTGCTAGATGATTCTGTTTGTTCCATTATCATCTCAACAATTTGGTCAACGGAGAAAGAGGCTGCTTTCTGTTTAGGTGGATAAGTAATCAATGTCTGCAAGAATTTAGATACCTCATCTTGAGCCATATAGATATACGGTACAATATCTACGTACCAGTTCCAATATCCATTCGATTCTAAATCTGCTCTTTCATACGGGTCCATTCTTAAATTGAATATTTTTGGTATTCTAAGTGGAATAAATGGCTCAGTCCATACTTGCATTGTATGTGCTCTTTGTTCCATAAAAACTACTTTCCAATCTCCCATTCTGATACCAGTTAAGTCTGCATCATCAGAGAAATATAAAAATTGTTTTCTAGGAGATACTTCATTACCTGCTAAATGTGCTACCATGTCATAGCCGTCTAAATGTGCTTTAAACTCTTTTCCATTTGCATGAACACCACCTTTTAAAAGATCTTTTTTAATATGATCGTTTCCAGCATAATGTAAAATAGTAGGTACCCAATCTAAATGAGAAACCATATCATTAGATATTTTTCCTTCTTGAATATGTCCTGGATATTTTACTAAACATGGAACTCTATACGCCCCTTCCCAATTGGTATTTTTCTCACCCCTAAAAGGTGTAACAGCAGCATCTGGAAATGTATTATAATGTGGTCCGTTATCTGTAGAATACATTACAAAAGTGTTTTCTTCAATACCTAATTCTTCAATGTAATCTAACAATTCACCAATTACATTATCATGTGCTTTCATTGCATCTGCATAAAAACCCTGCCCTGTTTTTCCTGCTTCTTCTTTGGTGATATGTGTTTTAAAGTGCATTCTGGTGGTATTAAACCAAACAAAGAAAGGTTTATCTGAAGAAACTTGGCTTTTAATAAATACTTTAGTGGCATCTAAAATTTCTGTATCAATTGTTTCCATTCTTTTTTTAGTAAGAGGGCCTGTATCAGAAATACGACCATCTGCATACGAATGAATTACACCTCTTGGACCAAATTTTTTCTTAAACTCAGGGTCTTTTGGATAATAAGGCGACTCCGGTTCTTCTTCTGCGTTTAAATGGTAAAGGTTTCCATAAAATTCATCAAAACCATGGTTTGTAGGTAAGTCTACATCTCTATCTCCAAAATGATTTTTACCAAACTGACCTGTTGCATAACCTTCAGCTTTTAAAAGTTCTGCAATAGTTGGTGTATCATCTGTCAAACCCTTATTTGCACCAGGAAGGCCAACTTTAGTCATTCCTGTTCTTAAACCAGATTGCCCTGTAACAAAAGATGATCTACCAGCTGTACAAGATTGTTCACCATAGTAATCTGTAAATTTCATCCCTTCATTCGCAATTTTATCAATATTTGGAGTGGAATACCCCATCATGCCATTATTCCATGTAGAGAGGTTATACATTCCAATATCATCACCCCACATAATTAAGAAATTAGGCTTCTTATTTTTTGCTTCTAAAGCTGATGTAAAAAGTAAAGTACAAAGTAGTAACTTTGATAATAACTGTATTTTTCTTTTCATACCTAATGTAATTATTCGTTCTATTTGTTTTTTGTTGATACAAATTTGACGTAATTACAAGGGTTTTTAATCAACAAAAAGACATAAAAATACTCCAAATGGACATTTCTGCATCAGGTAATGATTATGATGATATATTCTCTAATTTAAAGCAACAGTTTAATGCAACTGGAGATTCTGATATTGTTATGGACATTGATTCTAAAATTGGGAAGCTGAAGTGCCTTCAAATGAATTTCCCAATTGGCTTAGAGATTATCTATCTTTCTGGCAAAATTAATGAGGACCTAAACTTACATAGAGAAGAACAGGTATCTGGAGAGAAGTTAGTATTTACAGGAAGTATCAACCTAGAATTACAAATAACGCATAAAGACCAAAGCAATACTACCAATAATAATAGCAGAGGTAACCTACTAATTAATAATACTTATTTTGGCTTTCTTGGAAAGATAAATAAAAATACCCCTACTAAGTTTTTTAGTATTCGGATGGGAAAAGTTTTTCTTCAAAAAATTATTTCTCATTTAGATAAAGAAATAGAAAGTGCTGTTGACCCTGAAAATCCTGTTATTTTTATGGAACGTCTTACACCTCAATTATTAAAAGTTATAGATGAAATTGAAGCTTCATTAACTATTGAAGAACCCTATTTAAATATGTACCTAACGTCAAAGGCTATAGAGTTTATTACATTTTCATTACAATTGATTAATCAATCCGACCAATCACTTATAAAAAAGAAAATCACAAAAGACCAACTTCAGATAGCTTTAAAAATTAGAGATCTAATATTAAACAACATGGACTCACCTTTAACTATTCCAGAAATAAGTAAGGAAATAGGCATTAGTCCTACATTTGCCAAAACCATTTTTAATAAAGCATTTGGCTTACCGATATATAGTTTTTATCAATCAATTAGAATGGAAAAAGCTAAAGAATTAATAGAAGAAGGAAAATTATCTATTAAAGATATTGCTTTTGATATTGGTTACTCAAATGTTAGTCATTTTACAAGGTCATTCAGAAAAAAATATGGTATTAACCCAAAGCAATATGCTATGCGTATTAAAGAGTAAAATATTTAAATAGATTTAGTAGAATACTTAAACTTCTTGAGAGCTGTACCTTGGTTATCTTTAAAATCATGAAAATATTTCAACCCTAATTTTAACGCTATCTTTTCAGATGGAATATTACCATCTTCTACTACTGCGTAAATAGGGTCTATTTTCCATTCGTTTACCCCAAAATCAAAAACTCTTTTTGCAGCTTCTAAAGCAAAACCTTTTCCTCTACTCTTTTCGCTTAAAATCCACCCTATCTGTATTTCTTCAGAATCTGGTATCGGATTTAAATTAAAAAGTCCCACAAACTCATCAGAATCACTAACTCTTGCAACCCATAAGTATCCCTTCCCTGTTTTGATTTCATCAATTTTTCTATGCAAATAGGCAATGTGTTCTACTTCAGAGAATGTCTGTAATGGGGCTATATATTTAAATATATCGTTCTCCTTAAACATTAATAAAACTTCAGTAAAGTCAGTTGGTTTTATATGTTCTAGTTGTAATCTATCAGTTCTCATTATTTGATTTAGTATTTTCTTCTATTTTACATAGTTCTATAATTGCTTATGAATATAGTTAATAGATTTTAAATAAATAAAAACATTCGAACGATTGAATGATTAGTTACGTATAACAGAACAACTTAATTTCAATTATAACTTACTATACTTATGAAAGCCGTATTAAATAATTGCTCCAAAGCATTAATTATTAGTGTTAAAGTTTTAGCCTTATCTGTATTTTTAATGCCATTTGGTAAGAATCCAGAAAAAAGTGGGCATTGCTCTACAAAAGATATTAATTAATTTTCTTCCCCTTTTACAGCGTTCTATTAGCCACCAATAAATTGGTGGCTTTTTTATTTCTATTTTTTTATTTTTTTAAGAATTGAATCATCGATTTTGTACATTTGTCTTAAGCATTATACTACTGTAATTCCTAATCTTCGAATCAAATTTCAAGCTGTGAAAAAACTTATATTACTACTTTCCTTGTTCTTCACTTTTCATATTGGATATAGCCAAAGTATGTTCCAAAAATACTTTGTAGACTCTACCGATAATGCTATTGATGTAAGTAATTTTCTGAATGCTGGTTTTGGTTTTTTACCTGTCCCAATGGTAATTACAGAACCTGCAGTTGGATTTGGTGGAGGATTAGCCGGAATATATTTTCATGGTCAAAAAAAGAAAAAAGTCACATCAGATTCAACCAAATCTTTTGAAAATAATAAAGATCTTCCTCCAATATTAACCGCTGCTGCAGCCATGTATACTTCTAATGGTACATGGGTGACAATGTTAGCACATCAAGGGTCTTATCATAACGATAGATTTAGATACACAGGTGCCATTGGTTATATGTCTATTAATTTAAAATATTATGGAGGACAAGGTTTAGAAGCTGGAGAATATTCTTTCAACATGAAAGGGTTTCTTACTTTTCAGGAGTTTCTTTTTAGGATAAATAAAAGTGTACCCTTCTTTATGGGATTAAATTATATCTATTTTAATAATAACATCACTTTTGATGATCAAACACCTGAAACAGCTCCTTTACAATCAGAAACGAATTTAGGTGGAATGAATGTAGTTGCCATGTGGGACAATAGAAACAATACATTTACACCAACTAAAGGGGTAATGACGGCTACTGAATTTGGTGTTTTTGACCAAGCACTTGGTGGCGACAATGATTATATGAACTTCAGTCATCGCACTTATTTTTATCAACCAATAATTAAAGAAAAACTCTTCTCTGGGTTTAGACTAAATTATGAAGCAAAATGGGGTGATTATGTTCCCTTCTATGAGCTACCATTTGTTACATTAAGAGGTATTCCTGCATTAAGGTATCAAGATCATAATGCACTTGTTGGAGAAACCGAATGGAGATGGCAAGTTTTTAAAAGATGGAGTGCTGTGGGTTTTGTTGGCGTAGGTTATACAGCTCCTAAAATTCAAGAATTCGATTTTAATCAATCTAGAGTAGCAGGTGGACTAGGTTTTAGATATTTAGTAGCTAGTGATTATGGATTACATGCAGGTATTGATGTGGCTAAAGGTCCCGAAATTTGGGCTTGGTACCTAACTATTGGTAGTAATTGGTTTAGATAAAAAAAATCCCCATTGAAATTAATCAATGAGGATTTACAAAATACTAATATAGAAATTACTCTGTGATGAATAATAACTGTCCGATTGATGAAGTTACAGTGGCATCTTGGTTTTTAAACTCTAATATAAAACCAACACCACCATCTTTAGCAACATTCTCTACAGCTGCATTTATTTGTCCATCAACAATTTTTAAAATTCTTAATCCAAATTTCTGATTTATTTCAGAGTTTTCTGCTATTGGTGCTGTACCTTCTGTAGTAATCACGTAAGCATTTTCTGGAGTTAACTCAATTAAATCACCTTTAGTAGGTGTACTATCATATTTAATATATAAACCTTCACCAGTTGGTACTGCTTCCGTATCATCTCCAATATAAATAAAAGAAGCTCCATTTATAGTTACTTTTCTAGCCTTAGAACTACTTGTTAATGGGCCACTATTCAATGTATTAAAGATAACATGCTCTGATGCAGAACCTTCACCATCTGTAGTCAAAGAAGTTTCTTCTTTTTCTCTATTAAAAGCTGTTTCTGAAACTTCAACCTCAACTGCTTCTGAACCTATATTTTTAAAATATACAATATGAGTACCGTCTTCAGACCTACTGATTTCTGTTAAATCCATGTTATTAGTAACCTCTACAGTTGTAAAATCAGTATCTAAATAACCTTCTAAATTATTTGATTTACTTTGAACAGTAAATGTATTTATATCTCCACCAAATTGAACTGTTGGGTTATTATTAGCTTTAGTTACAAATTCTAATGTATATACGCTCTCTTTATCATATTTATCTAAAAATCTGATTTTTACAAAATATTTTGAAGATGAGGCTAAGTTTTTCAATAATAATGTTTGACTTATATCAAATTCTTCTTCCGCCTTTGGGGCTCCGATTTCTAATCCTCTTGAAGGACTTAATAAGTTTGTAAATTCAGCGTCAGTTGCTAAAGTTACATACATATTTTTTACTTGATTAATAGAAGATCCATTAACAAAATTCCAAAATAATTCAGTATCCCAAGCACCATAGTTTGTTTGAGAAAATTGAATCTGAATTCCACCTTCATTTACATCATCTCCAATAGAAATTGATTCTATTACTGACGATACTTCTTGATCTGTATCTAAATCAAACATTTTAAGTGTAACAGTATACTGCCCAGGAGATGTATAATTATGTGATACAGTAGCATTATTATTTATTTCAGGTTCTTGATCATCACCCCAAGTCCACTGGTAGTTTACGTTAGCAGGAGCATCTAAAGATTGGTTATCTACTATTAATTCCAATGTTTCATTATCTATGGTATTAACTGTAAATTCCGCTTTAGGTTGTAAAGCCACTTCAGGGTCATCATTACTACATGATGTAAATAACGATATTAAAACTGCGATAGAAATATATAGTAAATTTTTCATTGATGTATGATAATTTTTTCAACTTAATTTTGACTTTATCAACGGTAACAAAGTAAATTAAGTTGTTTGATATCAAACTTAACTAAATTGAAAAGTATTATATAAATGAAAATTTATATCAAAAAACGCTCATACACTATCAAAAACAGATTATTTAGTTAAACACCTAACAATAGTTAATTATTACAAATAAAAAAACTCTTAAGGGGGTACTTAAGAGTTTTTTACTATTTTTTTGCCACTACTTTTATCTTTAAATCCTGATTTTTAAAATCATTTTTCTCATCTAATACACTAAAAGAAACAATATACTCACCTACTTTTAGCTCGTTCAATAATTTTTTAGGAAAATGAACTTTAACCTCGTCATTACCTTTCACATTTAAGTAATGTTTTCCTTTTAATAGAATATCATGTACTTGTTCTTCAAAAGCAGACCTTGTTTTTCGAGCAAGGTTAATCTGAAGAAAATCATTCTCAAAAGGAACTGAGACGTCTAATGTAGAAACTTTTCCAGGAACATATATCGTTGTTATTAGAGATGATGTGAAATTTCCTTCTTCTACCGTTGGTGAAATCCCCGCAGAAAACTCGAAAGTAGTAGATTTTGGAATAACATCATTTAAGTTTCTGCCACCACAAGCAGACATTAATGCTATAAATAATACGCTGACTAAAAATTGAAGTGACTTTTTCATGATTGTAAATTTTAAGTAGTGAGTAATTATTGAATAGTAATCCTATCAGTACTATTAAAAAACGCATTGATTAATCAATCGATATTTTCTTCAGTTTTGAATTTCTAATTCTACAATACGTCTTGAAGATATATTGTTTGCATCCTCAACTTGAAGCTCAATAGTATATAAGCCTGGTTTCAACTCATTTAAATATTCTTGTTGAAGCTCTACTCTAGCATATTGAGCTCCTTTTACATCTAAATATGTTTTGCCTATTAATAAAATATCTTGTGCCTCAAATTCTTGTTGATCTTGAGGCTCAGAAGCTAAATCAGTAGCATTCTCACTTCCTTCTAAAGTAGGAAAAACAGCCACTAAATGTGATATTTTACTTGGTACATTTACATTGAAATCTATATTACTATGAAAGTTTCCTTGAGAAAAAGATGCTCCTGTGAAATTAGATGTAATAGATGGCTTTGAAGATGGTTGTGGGTTCTCCTTTGCACAAGATGAAATTAAAGTAATACTCAAAAATGTAATTATTGAAATTAAAATCCTTTTCATAATCTTGATATTAAAATAGTAATTAAATAAAGTTTAAATATTTTGATAAGAGTAATGTCTACATACAAATAAAATTACTTGTGAATAGTTTTATCACCTTACCCAATAATCCCTTTTGGTGTATTTTTCTAACTACCAATCAGGAAAATCGTTCATCATTTAATAATGAATCTTTTGATGTATAATTTTAATAACGCATGCATTATTCAATCGTTTGATTTATTTAGTTTTATTAAAAAAAAATAATTAAAATGCCTCTCCCAATGTTATATAAAGTCCTTTATTATTATCTGTTACACTCCAAGCAAAATCAATACGAACATTTGCGGGGTCTTTTCTATTAATATTAAAACGTAAACCACCACCTAAGGCTGCTTTTAAATACTTAAAATCATCAAACTGATCATAAACAGTGCCTGTTCCAGCAAATGCTGTTGCCCCAAACCTTCCAATTAAAGTTGCTCTAAATTCAGCCTGTAATTGTAGATAATGTTCATCTCTAAATCTACCTAACGTATATCCTCTTAAAATTTGTTTCCCTCCTAAAAGAGCCAATTCATTAAAGGGTACATTACCAAAAGTTGATTTCATTAATCCTTGAAAAGCCAGTACTCTTTTTCCATCAGTATCGAAGTCTAAATAGCGTCTTGCATCTAGCTCTATAGTAGCAAAGCCACCATCTTCTAAAGAACTTGCATAAAATGTGGCGGCAAAATCTAAATAATAGTTTTGGGTAGGTGTTAGAATACTATTTCGCTTATCGTACATTAAAACAGGACCGAAACCTAGATAGTGTCCACCTTCTGCTCCTGTAACATTAGGTGGTGGAATACTATTGTTTTCCTGGTCGTTATAAGTAAAATCAAATAATGTGATATATCTTAACCTTCCTCCAACAAATAATTTTGGTCTAAACTGATAAAGTACTCTCTCTTTAAATTCAAAAGAGGTATATTCTGATAAGATATAATCGTCTGATGAGTTAGGCCCTATACCAAATAATTGTTCGGGAGTATTTTTATATTCGATGATTCCTTTTAAAAAGAACTTCTCCTTATTTGTTAAGATAGTATGCTCTGAAGACAAGAAGTTTTGTCCTTTAAAAGAAGAGCCGTAATAAAAATTAATATTTGATGGGCGTGTAGAATAATCTCTTCGATCCATCTTAAACTGATACAATAAGTAAATTCCTAAAACAACATCTGTTTTTGGACTATATGTAAAAGCTGGTGATGGGAGAATATTATCTTTATACACTTCCTTTTTTAGAGAGTCTGAATCGCTACAAATTCCTAAAAAGGGAAGTAAAAAAAGTAAAAAGCTATATAATAATTTCTTCTTCAATTAAAATGTAAATTGAGTAGTGATCATAAAAAAGTGCTGAGTATAGGCCGCTCCTGATTGGGTATCCCAAAAGTATTGCCCAGGTACCCAAAAGTTATAAGTTGCACAAATTTCCCAATGTCTACTTAAAGATATAACTGTAGATAATTGCATAGAATCTCCTAAATCTCTAGAATTGCTATTACCACTTCTCATAATTCCGTTAGAGGTATTGTATACAGCATCGTTTATACTAGAGCGTTGGAAATTCCAATACGTTAATCTTGATTTCACTATTTTAAATACAGTCAAATCAACATTAGCAGACAAAGAAGTTAGGTTTTTTCTATCCATAGCTCCATGTTCGCCAAAAAATTGTGCTACTTGAGGAAATAATGGGTTGAATGTACCCAACGTACCATCATTTGGGTTTTGATCTCCTGAAGAATAATCAAAACCTAACCAAATATGAGGTTGTAATTTAACTTCTGGAAAAGATACTCCAAACTCTGTAGTAATAGAATATGCTGCAATCTTTTGGTCACCAAATGATCCAAATTGATACATTGCTTCTATCTCATAATTAAAGATACGTTTAATTGGTCCTGCTAACAAGAAACCTGCAGTGTATCTTGTTTCGTTTGCTGTACCTTCTTCGTAAACAGCATTCTGACGATGTAAGCAATATATATATGGTTCAAAATAGGTCCTATCAAAAGATGACCAACTTGGCACACCAAAACCTGCATGAGTAGTATAAGGAAGATCACTAGATTCGTACCTAACACCCCAAATTGTTGTATTATCATCTCTAGTTGTATAACCATCTGGAACAGGAATTACTGGTCGAGAAACAAAAGCAGTTAATTTATCTTTTTCATTCCCAAAGTAAAACCCTGCCCCGTCAAAAGTACGACGTGTTGTTAACCAGTTTCCGGGAGATAGTAAACGTTCATGCCCCGCTTGTAGCTCTCTTCTACCTGCCCAAATGCCTAAATTTGTTTTATTGTATACATTGAACTTATACTCGGCAAATAAATTTAGAAAAGCACCTTTCGTTACAGGTGTACCTGCTCCTAACCGAGATCCATCGTCTTTTGTGGTATTAGAGTAAATACCTTCTGCAAACACTCTAAAATTATTTCCAAAATGTACATCTGCATGTGCGCGTAAACGCAATGTAAACAAGCCTGAGTTTTCTGGTCCAAACTCTTCATTTATAGTAGGCATATACCGTCCACGTACTTGCCCACCAAATGAAGCCCAAATTTTCTTATTGTTTGATAAAGGAACTGTCTTGATCATATCAGACCAATCTTTTGCTCTCTTATCTCTATCAGACCAGTCTGAAAGTTTCCAGTTTTCTTTATATCTTCTATCAGCATAAGAAGGAAGCTCCAAGTCTTTATTTACATCTTGAGCCTCCACCTGAAAACCAATAATTAAAATCAAAAATAAAGTAGAATACTTCCTTACATTCGACATTTTTTTACACGTTAAATTGTTCAATCAAAATTCTTTCCTCTAAAGACTGATCTTGATCAAATAGTAAATGTCTTAAATCACCCTTGTCCTGCCATACCTTTGCTTTTACTACATTTTTCACCTCTTTTGAGTCTGCTGCAGCACCAATAGGTCTTTTCACTGGATCAAGATTTGTAATTTCAATCGTAACGTCATCTGGTAATAAAGCGCCCTTCCATCTTCGTGGTCTAAAAGGTGAAACCGGTGTTAGTGCTAGTAAATTGGCATTTAAAGGAATAATTGGGCCATGAGCTGAAAAATTATAAGCTGTACTTCCTGCAGGAGTAGATACCAAAACACCATCTGCATTTAAAGTTTCTAGCATTGTTTTTCCGTTAACGTCAATTTTTAAGTTTGCACTCTGACCTGAGTAACGAATTACAGAAACTTCATTGTAGGCTTTATAATGGTGGTGTTCTCCTTCTACATCTTCAATATCTACAGAAATTGGACAAAGGTGCACATCTTTAGAGTGATTAATACGCCCTAAAAGGTTTACATCTTCTTTATATTCATTCAAAAGGAAACCTAATGTTCCTCTGTTCATCCCAAAAATTGGTGTTTTTAAATGAGGATAAGTATGCAATGTTTGTAATAAAAAACCATCACCACCTAAAGCAACAATTACGTCTGCTTCATCAATTGAATGGTTTTCATATTTATCAATAAGTAAATTATAAGCTTCTTCACTTTTTGGGCTTCCAGATTTTACAAAAGCTAATTTTTGATATTTCATGATAAGTTGATTGCGAAATGAATGATTGAGATTTTATCATATCATTACCCCACGACTAAAGTCATGGACTAATGATAAAAATACTATAATGTTATTCGTAAAGCATTTCAAACTTTACATCAGCAAAGTGTTGTTCTCCATGGTTTGTCTTTACAATAACCAAAGGATACTGATGCCAATCCTCAACATAAACTTCCTCAATCAATCTATTTTCATCACCTAAAAAAGGAGTGTTAAGGATAAAGTCTTTTTTCTTTCCATCTGTATCAATAATAGATACGCCTATAAATGTTTTCATTGAGTTTGTCTTTTTAAGTCAGTGTGATAAATATGAAATATTGTAATTCTCATCAAACCACAGTTGTTGAAACCGAGGGTTGATGAAAAGGTTAAGCTGTAGTTTTCTCTTCAGAAGCTCCTAGCTTCATTCCCGGAAGTAAGAAACTTAGCACTAAAGAGATCAGTGTAAAGATACTTACAATTATAAATGTATCTTGGAATGCTTTTTCCGCAGATGCATTCACAATTTCTTGATAAGCCTCTTTTGTTTTTTCTGGTAACTGCTCCTGTACCCAAGTTTTTTCCTGTTCAGGAGTAATTTCCATAAATGTATCTTCTAATTCGATGATAATTGCTTCTTTATCTATCTTCGATAATTGCAATTCTTCAGTTGCTTCGTAACCGTCTACCATATTTGTGTAAACTGAACCAAATAAGATAGATCCTGCAAAAGCAATTGCAAATCCCTGCCCAACAATTTCTTTCATCGTTTCAGATAAACCTGATGCCTCACCATCTTGTGAAGAAGGTACTTTTATCATTGTCAGCGTTGCAATTTGAGCCATCACTAATCCACAACCAATACCAAAAACTAATGCCCCAGAAATAGTTGACGTCCAAGTCATATCTACTGATGCTTGTTGCGTCAATAAGAATGAACCTCCTAATATGATAATGAAACCAACAATCACGATTAGTTTTGGAGAAATTTTCTCCCCTAAACTAGCTGTTCCAAAGGCTGTGAATGCTACACCAATTGAAATTGGTAAAGTGGTTAATGCTGTATCAAATGAATCTAATCCTGCTGCTGATTGTACAAATACTGAAATAGTAAATAATACGGCTGCAATTAAAAAGTATAATAATGCTTGAACCGTCATACCAATTGAGAAAGGTATGTTCTTTAAGATAGAAGCACTTAATAATGGTGTTTCTCCTTTAGCGGTTAACGCTGCTCCTCTCTTGAAGAAAATAATCAACAATACAATTGCAATCGCATACATAATTGGTACAATCGATAATCCTCCTAAAGGAATCACTGTTCCACCGATTTCAAATGGTCTCTTTTCCATTAACCATCCGTATTCTGAAGCCATTGTTGTGGCAATCAAGAAAGTACCAAAAGCTACAACTGATAAGAATACTGATAGAATATCTATTTTAATAGAAGAATCTTTTTCTGTTTCTGGTAAAGTAAAAGCAGCAATAATAGTCAATACACCAAATGCTGGTGATAAACCTAATGCTATTCTCCACGATACTACAGAGGCTAAATAACCAACCACTACCGGTGCAATAGCAGAAATAATAGATAACACCGCACCATAAATAGCAAAAGCTGTAGCTCTTTGCCCTCCTTCATAAAAGTACATAATTAAGGCAATTGATGTTGGAATGACCATTACCATACCAAAAGGCCAAATTAAAGCCCATGCAATACTAAATATTGTAGAGTTAGGTGCTAAAACTACTATTGTTAAACCAATAGTGTATATGATAGATCCTATTAAGAATACTTTTTTCTTTCCTATTTTATCTCCTAATCTGCCAGCAGTAACCATTAATGTACCTGCAATTAATGAGGCAGAAACAATTACCATTTGTAAACCTGATACAGACCAATTCAAATCTTGTACAATCGGTCCAATCAATACATTAATACTAAATGATGTAATGTACATCATCACCATCGATAAGATGATTACGATTAATGGTTTCCAATTCATTTTTTCTTGTGTACTCATTGTTTAGTTTATTTTGATGGTGTCACAATTTCTTTTTTTCTTTTTTCGTAAAACTCAGAAGTTTGATCTATCCAAGTTCTTAAGTAGGGACGAAAAGCTTCTAACATCTCTGCTGTACGATCTGGACTTTCCCAAGCCTCATTATCGTTGCGTTGATATTTCATTTCTTTTACCACTTCCATTCTTTCTATTAATCGATCTATAATTTCTGGAGCTTTCTCTTTTGACCAAGTTGGCTGACCATCTACCTCTATATAAATCGGTGAAGTATGTGCTTGTATTCTTTTTGTAAAATCACTTTGGAACACAATATCATGTGCTTTTTCACCATGAACTTTTACTGCTATCCAAGCACTTTCATTCATTGGTAATTCCAAATCAATTTCAATTTCTTTTTGTCCTTTTTCTAGTTTGACTTCTTTCACTACATCACCATTTACAATAATGCTAGCGTATTTTAAAAGATCCCAGCTAGGAACTATATACCCTTTTGCTTTAATCTGAATCGTTTCTCCTTTTTTCACTTGTACAGTTGACCCTATATCATTTCCATTAATGTTAAAATCAACCATTGGACCGTTTGATGCAAATGATTTCCCTTCTGCCAAACCTTTATTCCAAGCATCAGGTGTAAATTCTCCATCCACTTTTACATACGTTCTCACCGATCCTGGTAAAGACATATAAGGCCAATCTGATCCTGCTGCTGCAGCTAATTTGAAACCTAAGTTTAAAAATGCATACCAATCGTTTAGGTTTAAAGAATGATATTGGAAAATTTCGACAAAGTCCACTTCATCTTCTGGAGCCAACATTGCCAATGCAATATTTTGTTGAAATTGAGCAAAATCCATATGTGCTACGCCAAAAACTCCACCTTGTTTATGTACCTCTTTTGATACTTTATCATAATGAAAATAATCATTAGGGTAACGTACAAACTCATTCTGTCCCATTGCTAAAACATGCCCCAAAAAGTCCGTTCTTGGATCTTCTTGACCTGATGCGATGTAATAATCTTTTTCTTTATACTGACCATCTTTACCCCAAGCATATTGATCGAAGTGTGTCGTTACTGAATTACCTAAAGCATACAACCAATGCATGTGTAAATCTGTTGCTCTCGCATGGGCCATTTGATTAGTATTTACAGATGAGTTTCTACGAGAAAAGTGATTATGAACATCTCCAGAATACCAACCTTTAGAAGGCATATCAATAACATGATCCAAAGTGATATTGATATTGTTATCTTGGTCTGCTTCGATCTCAATTTCTTTTGTGAGAATTGGGTATTCAGGGCCTTTCATTACTACTAATGTATATTTCCCTGCAGGTATATTGGCTTGGTATAAACCATCTACATACATAGAGTAATGGTTATCATTAGGCCAATTAATTTGATCTAACTCCTCTCGTATTTCTACCGAACGAACCATAGTTTCAAAGAACTGTAACTCAATAGCACTTTCTGTTGGAAGAGGCATTCTACCCGAAGCATCATACAATCCAATTTGTGCTGCTACACGCTCTTTCGATTTCTTTTCAATTAGGTTTAATTGTAATTTTCCTGAAGCATTTCTTTTCGCAGTTTCACCTACTAATTCAAATTTAATGTCTCTAATAAAAAGTAGCTTACTCGACATATCTAAACCACTAGAAATTGCAAAGTCCGTTTGACTGTAGCCTCTATTTGCAAATCGAGCTCTATCTAAAACAAATTCATAGGTTTGAAACCCTTTTGTTCCTTGCGCTATTTCTATTCTATGCACAGATTCTACTACTCCATTTCTATCGTAAGCGTAGAAAAACTCTGTCAAGTTACTCGCATCTAATTCTACGGTCACTTTTATTTTCTGATCAATATCAAAAGCAAACTGATCGTCAATACTAAACCCTAAGGCGATCCCAAAAAGTATCTTTTTTCCTCCTTCTTCTTTCACCCCTGCTCTAGATGGATCATTATCCACACGTAATCCCATCGTCTGAAAAACGCCTGTAGCAATGGTTTTATCAATCTGACTAGTATGCCAATCTAACTCAAAAGTACCAGATGCATTATCAGGTTGATGAGCTAAAACAGGCAAAGCTAGAAGCCAACATAAACTTAGTAGTATTCTTTTCATTCTCTTAGTAGTAATCAAATAGAGAGGTTATTATAGATATCAACCACTCAGAACCGAAGCCCTGAGTAATTGATAATTTCATCTAAATATTCTTTGCTTAGATATCTTTCAATCTTTCTGGAACAACGTGTCTTGAGAATACCTCATCTTGAGTTTCAGGTGTTTTCACCCATTCCACTGTATCTCCTTTTACCATCACCATACCTGGACGTGGCAAAGCATTGAAGTTACAAGTATAAGGTTCGATATACGATCCTGTATTTAGAAATGCAAGTGTATCTCCTTTCTCCAATTGAGGCATTTTATATTGCTCTGCTAAACAATCATAGTTACAAGTAATACCCACAACATCCACTGGAGTATCGTATTCTTTTTCAGCTTTATTACAAGCCACTAAATCAAATGGAGGCACTACATTTAAACCACCAACACTCAAGAAAGTCTCCGAAGTATCTGTTTCAGCCCATTGGTAATCCATACCATTTGCTGTCTCGTGTTTCATGTTATGTACTTTAAATAAGTGGATACCACTCTCATTGTACATTGCACGACCTGGTTCAATTTCTAAGATTATTCCATCAGAAGAAAGACCAATTGCTTTCATTCCGTTTCTAAAAGTTTCTGTGATAACTTTTGCAAAATCTTCCATATGGGGCGTTTCATAATCAGTCACAGCAACACGAGATTCTTTATCCATATCAGAAGGGAAACCACCACCAACAGAAACAATTGCTGGCGACCAGTTATTACCTACTCCATCATGAATTTCTTTGATCATGTCTACAATTGACTGCACTAATGATTGCCAGAAAATAGGCTTTTTAGAATGACGGCCAGCATGCGTATGTACACCTACTAATTTCACGTTAGAACAATCTGCAAACTGAGGTAGCATTTCCCTTACTTCAGAAGTAGGAATACCGTATTTTACAGTTTGTGTCATCTCACGAATTAAACGAGCAGGGAAGAAATCAGAAGGCTCATCCAAGTCTTTCATATAAGGCTTGATACGTAGCATAACGTGTGCTTCTTTTCCTAACTCTTTTGCAATTCTTTGACAAACACCCAGCTCATCTTTATTATCCAAAACAATATGGATACCTAAATCAATTGCTTTACGGATAATATCATCAGACTTAATAGAACCATTTACAGCGATATCTTCATAAGGAACACCACCTCTAATTGCTGTTTCTAATTCACCTGCACCAAAAGTATCACATCCACAACCTGCTTGTGTTAATACTCTTCTTACTGCAACTGTTGGGTTTGCTTTTACGGCAGCCATTACACGAATACGTCCTTCAGGATAGAATTTCTGAAATGTGTTTTGAAACGCTAAGTAGTTTTTTACTAAGATATTCTCAGATACTACGAATAATGGAGTACCAAATTTTTCTGCAATCTCCACAGTGTTTACATCTTCGATGTATAAATCACCATCTTTAACGTTTAACAACGGGTTCATTTTGATATCGCTCATGATCTTATTTTTATTTATAGTGTTTTTAATGACTTATTAAAGAAATACTAGAAGGGCTAATCTTGCTGTGTGGTTATTGTCTTTAAAAATACCTCTGTAAAAAGAACTAATCTGTAATTTATCACTTAAGGCATATTGAGCTACCACTTCTTGTATGTATCTATCATTTCTATCCTTAGATAGATTACTTGCAGTATATATAGGTGTGACTTGCATAAAGAATTTCTCACTAAAGATGATCGGTGTGATAATCTGGAATGAGATCCCGTGCTGTGCTTCATCTAGAAGTTCTGGACGGTCAATCACAGGAGAAGAAGTATATTGGTAAGACAAAATTGGAAAGGCTTGAATCCAATCTGCGAACATTAAACCTACCGTTACCCCTGGTTGAACTAACCAAGTTCCTGTTCCTAATCCTTTATCGTAATCACCTGTTGGAGCAAAAACATCCACTGATGGACCAAATGCTCCTAACAGTTTATCATAATTTTTATAAGGCAGATAAAAATATCTTGCTCTAAAATCTCCAATACCTGTTTTGTTTGTTCCTGTATTATGTAATAATGGTAGCTCTGCTAAAAGTAAGTGAGCCTCACTCGGTGCAAACATAAACTCAGCTCTATACCCAAAAGTATCAGGTCCATCTTTAGAGTAATTGTACTCTAAGTGGTTATACAATTGCGTATAAAAATTAGTTGGTTTTGAAGCATCAATTTCTTCGTCTTGCGCGAAAAGAATATTTGAAAGAAGTAGAAATACTAAACAGATGAATGATTGTTTCATAATAAATAATTAATAACCAGCCTTTATACTGGTTCTTGCTAATACATAATTGGCAATTGGCACTAAAACTACCATACCTATTAACCATGCTATAAAGCTTACATACGAAAGTCCTACACAAGCAATAGCGACTACTGGATCTGCTAAAATTTCATTCGATAAGACTTTAATTCGTCCTTCCGTTAATTCATCTTTTAGCATTCCGTTTTTCTTAGCATGATGTAATTTCAAATAAGAAAAAATACCAAGTAACCCCCAAACTCCACTAAAAATTGCTCTTGAATGAGGTTGATCTGAAGTAAACTCAATATTCATCTCAAAATAAGGATACAAACACAGTAGAAAGAAGTATCCAAAAGTGATAAGTATTTGATTTAGATTTGTTGTTTTCATTGAATGATGTACTTCAACAAATTTAAACCAGTGGATTACTAAAATTAGAAAACCTGCTACGTAAGGTAAAAAAGGTTTATCCCAAATCATTTGAGTATCCATTACTTTATCTCCATCAACAATTTCGGTTTCTACATCAAAAATTACCAATCCTAATACAGGTGTTGTCATGCTAATTGCAAAGAGAAGCATTCCTAACTGTCTTACATATTCAAGAAAGTAGGTATGATCCCTTGGTGTTATATTTTCTGATGGTGTCATATTAATATCTTTCTAACCATTCATCAACACAGTGATCAATAGAATTTAACCATACCTGACGAGCAATTTCTTTTAGCTTTGGAGAACAATCAGCTTCCTCAATAACTAACCTAGATCCTAATAATTTAAAACCTTCGGGTAATCTTTCATAATTTGTTTGATCTCCAGCTTCAATACTTTTTGCATCTCTGTAGACATAATATGTTTTACCAACCTGACTACAACAGATTCTTGCTAAACACATTGGGCAAGGCTCTTGAGATGTAAAAAGAGTATAATCTCTCATCTTTGGAGTCTTATTGTCACAAAGTCTATCCTCCAACTCATTCAAAAGAACCATTTCTGCATGAAGATCTAAACGGTGATAAGGAGCATTTGCCTTAGACATATTTTCAGAAATCACTTGATCATGATGTAAAAGGCAACCACCTACTGCAACGCTTCCTGCTCTTCCTGCTCTAATTCCTTGTCGAACAGAAATAATAGAAGGACCATCATGTTTATAACCTTCAGGGTTTGCCTCATAATCATTTAACTGCTGCTCCAACTCATCATAATTAAAGAGTGGAGTATCAAAATTTAATTCTGGCTTTTCTGTAGTTTTACACATAATTTATTGATCTAATAATTACCAATCTATTCTTTCTCTATCTGTATAGAAACCTGCAGTTGGTCCATCTTCTGAAAGTGTTGCTAACCAAACAGAAGTATCTGCTCCTTCTGACAATGTTTTAGGTCTTGCCCCCTCTCCATAATCAGGTAACTCTTCAGTATTCATAGCACTATCTACCCACCCTGGACAACAACTATTTACTTTGATACCGAACTCTTCTAATTCCTTAGCATAAAGTACAGTCATGGCATTTACACCAATTTTTGAACTTTGATAAGCGGAACATATATCTTCCCTCAAAGGTGAATTCATATCTGAAAGTTGTTTTAACTGTGCTACCTGATTAGATAAATTGACAATTCGTCCCGCTTCACTTTTCTTTAACAATGGAACTAATTTTTGTGTTAATAGGAAAGGACCTATATAATTTACTTCCATTACTTTTCTAAAAAGCTCTTCTGATAAATCTGAAGGATGTTTCCCCATATCTACAAGCATTGCAGCATTATTGATCAAAGCATCTAACTTTCTGAATTCTTTAGAAATAAATTCAACTAAAGGTTGAAAAGTAGAAGTATCTGCTAAATCAAATTGAAAAGGGTATGCATCAATGTCTTGCTTTTGAAGTTCTTCTGCTTTCTCTACAACATTACTTTGAACATCAGCTAAAATGACTGTATATTTTTGTTCTCTAGTAATCTTGTTGTTTCGAAACCAATCCCTTGTGCAGCACCTGTAATTAATGCTACTTTTTTCATTTTCTATTGAATGATAAAGAAGGATAATTTATCAGCCCATACCGAAATATGGACTGATGTAATTTTCTATAAACCTGGTGCCATACCACCGTGAACCGGCAATACAATACCTGTGATATAACTTGCGGCTGGAGAAGCTAAGTAAACAATTGCTTCTGCAATTTCACTTGGCTCTGCTGGGCGACCCAAAGGAATACCTGCATTTTCTTTTGCAGCTGCTTCTTCAACAGAACAACCTTCTGCTTCTGCAATTGCTTTGTATGCTTCTTGTAACATATCAGTATTGATAGCACCAGGAGCTACAACATTTGCACGAATACCTTTTGGCGCTTGCTCGATTGCCAATACCTTAGTAGCACCTACTAATGCATGTTTAGTAGCAACGTAAGGATAAGGCATGCCCATACCTGCAGCTATACCAGCAGTTGAAGCAACATTTACGATCGCTCCTCCACCAGATTTTTCCATAGCAGGAATAGCACCTTTACAAACTGCTAATGCACCTTTTACATTTACAGCATAGTTTGCATCCCAATCTTTATCTGTATTTTCATCTAATAAAGCAGATCCAAAACCTACACCTGCATTGTTTACTACGATATCTAAAGAACCGTAAGCATCAAGTACTTGTTGGATTGCTGAATCAACTTGTGCTGCATCAGAAACATCAACTAATACACCCATTGCTTCACCACCTTTGGCTTTAATATCAGCAACATTTGCTTCCATCCCTTCTTTAGAGCTATTACGGCCTGTTAAAACCACTTTAGCTCCAAGCTCTGCTAATTTCTCAGCAATTGCTCTACCTAAACCTTTTGTTTTTGTTGCTCCAGTTACAAGAGCTACTTTATTTTCTAGAAGTTGCATATTCTCTCTATTTTTGTACGTTTGAATTTTCACTAACCCATGATTGAAATCGTGGGCTAGATAATCCTAATAGAAATATTTCTAACTAATTATTTATTTCTTTGCGCTTCCCAATCAGCTCTTAAACTTTCTTCAGTCATGCCGTAACGACCAGCTTGAGTCTTAAAAAATGGTTCCCAGTGAGAATCTAATACCTCAACGATTTCTTCATCTTTGATGATTGACTCATAACCTTTAGCACCTGGCATACCTGGCTTTCTTTGACCTGGACGAGCTGGAGAATCTTCGATTGCTTGTGCAAAACGATCTGATTTTGCTAACACATCACCTAAAGGACCAAAGTGTGAAGGATCAATACAGATAAAGTAAGATCCACCAACAGATGTACCTTCAGCCGTACCATCTACAATATCACCTAAAGAAGGTACTTCAGGAGTAATTGTTGCACCTGGGTTAATGATACCAGAAAGTAATTCGTTGAATAAGTTCAACATGTATACTCTTGGATTTGAAAGTTGTTGGAATGCCGATTGGTTATACACACGACCATAACCTTCGATTGGCTGAGCGTATGGAGCCAAATCGTTTGATAATCCACCAGTTTCAGGATCAATTACATAATCACCTTTCAGTTTAGTACCTTGAAGTACAGCTTGTGCTGTATCTGCATCATACCACTCACAAAGTTTAGTCGACATCCATACTGGAGGCTTCTCACCTGCAGGACCAATACCATCTAATGGAGGTACTGAGATAGTGTTTGACATACCACCTAGCGGTGAACACATTGGTACCGAGTTATTAGAAGTTAACGCTACACAACCTGCTTTTGATGCCATCCAAGTATAAGCACCGAATGAACCTGCATCATTATGATTATGACCGAATACGATAGCAATACCATGCTTCTTCGCTTTTTCGATCGCCATGTTCGCCATTTTAGTCAATGTCCAGTAACCAGAAGAACGTTTACCATCGATTGATGCCCAAGTATCTCCCTCACCTACAACTTCTGGCTCTGCGTTGATATCTAACAAACCTTTTTGATTCATGATATCAATTGCTTCGTATACACCTAAACCTTGGTTTAATTTACCTTGTCGGATACCCAACATTAGTGCATCTGCTACTGCATTACCGTGCTCTTCTGATGCACCTGCTGCCATCCAAGTTCTTTTTAAAGCGTAGCGTAAGAAATCTGCATTTGTCGATTTTGTTTTCCCTTGTGCTCCCATTGTTTTATTTTTTTAATTGTCAGATTATTTTTTGAAGGGACGTAGCATTGCTACGTCCATTAATTATATTTTTAAATAGATTTGATCTACTCAGCTGCTAACGTATTGTAAGCATCCATACTGAACCCAGCAGTAAAACCACCATCAACACCAATTACTTGACCGTTTACAAAGTCACAATCTTTAGCAGATAAGAAATGGATTAATGAAGCAACTTCTTCTGGCTCAGCAATACGACCTAACGGTACTGCTTTGTGTTCCATACGTAATTGAGGTTGACCATCTTCTGTGTTGGCCATAGGTGTATTTACTGAAGTAGGAGCAATAACATTTACTCTTATTCTACGATCACCTAATTCGATAGCCGCCGTTTTTGTAATACCCACAACAGCCCATTTACTAGCCACGTAAGGGGCTAAATAAGCCACACCTTGAACGGCTGCAGCTGAAGCTACATTGACAATACGACCACCATCATTCATTAATGGCACACCATATTTAATACCATGAACAACCCCTTTAGTATTGATACCAAAGTTCTTGTCAAAGTTCTCTAAATCAGTATCCATAATGGTTTCATAACCAAAATTTGCACCTGCATTATTTACGATGATATCTATTTTACCATAAGTATCTACGGTTGTTTTCATCATATTTTGAACAGACTCAGGATTACCAACATCACACTGTACGAAAGTAGCTCCGATTTTCTCAGCGATCTCAGTACCATCTTTACGACCAGAGATTACTACTTTAGCTCCCGCTTCAATAAAGCGTTCCGCTGACTTCAGTCCTATGCCTGAAGTACCACCAGTAATAACTGCAACTTGTCCTGCTAATGAAAAGAAATTTGCCATTATATTAATATTTTTTTAGTCTAAAATTGATTGATTAAAGTGTCACGTTACCAAGAGACATATCCCAAACAGTAGGGTTATCTACTCCTCCGTTACGTCTTTTAGCACATTCAGCTAACCAGATTAATAATTTCCAGCTTAAGCCAGCTGCACAGTAACCAAAAGTTTTTGCAGGGTCATTTTGAGGAGCATATTCTGCTACATCAGCACCTACAAGATTTACCTTTCCAGATAAACGTACCTCTCTTAATACATCCCAACACCAGTTTAAATCTAAACCAAATGGTTCTACAGCAGAAGAAGCTGAATTATAAATTGGATCTAGTGCATCTAAATCAAACGTTAAGTACGTAGGACCATCTCCAACACGATCAATAATTTGTTGAGCCATCACTTTAGGATCTGTTCTACGACACTCATCAGCCGTTAAATATTTCACACCAAAGTTATCTGCATGTCCACCAACAAGACCAGTCATTCTACCACGAATACCCATTGTAATCATTCTATCAGCATCAATATGACCTTCTGCCATATTACGTGTAAACATTGCACCTGAATGGTATGGATAAGGGAAATCTGCATACGTCACTAAATCAAAGTGAGCATCAAAGTGAATTACGCTTAACGGACCATGTACCTCTGCTAATTTTGCAATTGGAATATATGAGATGGTATGATCTCCACCCCAAGAGAAAGTAGAACACTTATTCTTAACAACAATATCATCGAAGTGAGATAAACACGTTTCTACCTCAGAAGAAAGATCAAACTGACCATAAGTATCAATTGTACCATAGTCTACAATATTTGCCCAATCAAATGGAATATCAAATTTGCCGTCTACCCAAGGTTCAGTAGTACCCATGAAATTCTTAGAAAGTTCACGCAATACTTTAGGGCCATATTTATGAGAAGCATTCATTGGAGCAGACTTTTCTAAAGGAAGTCCTACAACGGCAATATCAGCATTCTCTAAATCTTGAGAGAAAGGAGCCATAAAAGCACCTAAATAATCTTTATTAAGGTTAGAAAGGAATTCAATACCTTTTCCTCCTCCCATTGTTTTTACTCTAGTTAAATGGTTTACCACATCTGGATGAATTCCATCTGTACTTCTAGAGTTTTCATATAGATCTTTGTACTTCGCTAATTTTTCTTTGTCTAACGCAGGGTACTTTTTAATATCTTTTTTCATGATTGTATTTTTAAATTTGTAGTAATGAACTTTTAAAACGTAGTAATGTCTGAAAGAAGTAGAAATAATTACTATTCAAACGATTGAATAAATTAATTTTAATTTAAAAACAGTCGCATTTGAAGCGGCTGCAAATTAGAATACGACATTACGGAAAAGAAAGTTTCACTCCTAGGGTTAAATTGTTTGTGAATAACATTTAATGATTTGATTTGTTTTTTGATAGGATAAGGTTATGATATCTAGTATCATATATTTGTATGCAATATTAATAACAAATATTTACTAACGATAATAAATTAAATAAAAACAACTAATTACAATACAAATCACTAATTATCAATACATTAACTCGTTTTAAATTTAAAAAAAAGTGCTGATTTTTCGTGAAATATCACTTTTGTTAATTCTTTAACAGTAACTAATTTACATTTTTTTGTTTTTAGCTATAGATAATTTTTTCATTTTAGATCTCAAGGTAGCTTCATTAATTCCTAAGTATTCTGAAGCACTATTCTTACCACTTACTTTCCACTTAGATAAGTCCAGAATATCTAATATATATTTCCGTTCAAATTCTTCTAAGGTTAAAATCGTACTATTCTTCTTTTCCTGTTCTTTTTTGTATTCTTCAAAACCTGTTAGTTTAAGTGTTTTTCCTTTAGATGCTAAAACAGCCTTTTGTAAAATATATCGGAACTCTTTAATATTTCCAGGCCAATTGTATGATTGAAGTTTTTTAATAGATGCTACAGATATTGAGAGTTTATGAATATTATGTCTTTCACAAAATTGAGCTACAAAGGTAGCTGTCAAATAAGGAATATCAGATAATCTATTTTTTAATTCAGGTATATGTATACTGTAAATACTTAAATATTGATATAACTCCATATTAAAACTTCCTTCTCTTACTAGCTGCTTTAAATCTTTAGTTGTGGTTATAATAAATCGAATATCATATTTTAAACTTTCGCTATCATTGTCTTTTAAAAGAGATAATAATAGTTCTTGGTCAGTCTCAGACATATTTTCAATGTCAGATAGAATTAATGATCCATTGTTCACTACATTTAAAATACTCCTATCATTCGCTTGTTTGTGTGAACTATTACCATAATATTGCGTTTGAAAAATAGATTTAATAGACTGATGACAGTTATAAACGACACTGGGCTTATTAACTCTATTACTTGCTTGTATAATTAAATCAGCAACATATTTCTTACCTGTTCCATTAGCTCCTTCAATAAGTACAGTACTTTTATAGTTTGCTATTCTTTTTACTTCCTCTTCAATACTCGATGCAAAACTTCCCACAAATAACTCATTAGGTTTATTATTATTTCGTGAGGCTACTTTCAAAATTGTATTTTCTTGCTCAAGTTCTTCTGTCAGTTTATGCAACTCTAACAGCGTAGACTTTAACTTCTTCTGCTCCTTTTTTCTTTCTGTTATATCATACCCTATTATATAAGACTGTACATTGTCTTGTGTATTTAAAGTGATAATTGAAGATTTAATATATTTCTTAAGTCTATCATTGGTATGAAAAATAGTTAAGTCACTAGTAGTATCTTCTGATTCAATAGTTAATAAAGAGGACAGTTGTTTTTTAACGATTCCTTTTCCAAAAACTTCTGTTGCATATTTATTGATGAAATTGATATTTTTATACTCATCAAAACCGATTACATACAATCGGATTTCTTGAATTAATTTATTAAAGTTCTGAGATAGGATTATAAATTTTTCTCTGTCTTTATTTCCTTTGTATATATCATTAATCAAATCAAGATTAAACAGTAAAATTGAAAGAATAATAGTATATTCTGATATATACACTGAATTCTTAATAATTTCTATATCTATTAGTACATCATAAAAATTTCCTATTAAAAATAATATGATTACATATAATTGTATTTGATATCTAAAAGTAGACTTTCTAACATCAGATCCTATAACCATCCAAATAAAATAGATTATGCTACTTCCATAAAAAACTAATGTTGAATAACTATACCACTTTGAAACCACTCCAGAAATAATATAGTAGTTTTCATTACTAAAGAATGTATATTTTACAATATTAGCGTCTGCACCATACACAAAACCTTTATTCTGAACAAGTATTATTAATATAATAACAGCAGTGATTATTGTTATAATAAAGAAAGGCTTTTTCCCTTTTCGCTTATTTAAAAAATAAATAAGAAAAAATATCGCTTCCATCAATAACATATAGGTTAGCACTACTACAAAAAATAAATTTCTGTATCTGTCTACATCTCCTTCTTGGTGCATAAAAGTAGAAGTAAGAATAAACATACTTGATAGAATACAAATACCACTATATATTAATTGTACCTTGTCTCTTCTAGATAAAATATAATTAAGTATATATAATAAAGATAGGGTTATAAATATTCCTGATTGGATTGTATTAAAGGTTGTAATGATCCCCATTATATAAAATAAATTGAACACATTTTCATTGTGAAAAATAGGTATTATTTCATCTGAAATAAATTATTTAACTATCATAGTTAGTTAAAAAGAATTTAATAAACGTAAATAGTTTGAATAAAATACAACTTAAAATTAAATCAATCGTTCGAATTAATGTGTTTGAATTTTCAATCAACTAAATTATTAAATATGTTGTGTAAAATAAAACTTAAAAATTCACCTGATTTTGTATTGATTTCTGATCGAACGTTTGAGTATTTAGAAGTAAATAACTATTTAAAGGAAATTGATTTACTTAATAATTTAAGAAAACATGTAAGTGGGTATATTTTTTTCCAAAAGAATTATCCTCTTTCTAATGGAAAATATAAAAACGTAACAATTTACTTACACAAACTAATTGCAGAAAACTTTGTAGAAAAACCCCTAAGTTCTAAAAGATTGTTTGTGAGAAATAAAAATGGAGATTCATTGGACTGTAGGGAAACCAATTTAGAGTGGGTTACTATGGCTGAATTAAGAAGACATCAATCTCATAGAAATAGAACTGGGTTTAGAGGCGTTGTCCAAGTAAGTAAATCAAGCTATAGAGCTGTTTTATATTCAAAAGGTGTTCGTCATAACCTAGGTTTATTTCCCACTGCTGAAGCTGCTGCTAGAGCATATAATTTAAAATCTGAAGAACTATTTGGTACAACTAAAGGTCTTAACCGAATTCATTCTTCATTAAAATAATCACTAAAATAAATATAGAATCATGTATTCTTTTACCATTGTATTATTTCTTATTATTGTTGTCATTTCGGTGGCTCATACTTTATTAAAAAACGAACAAACACAATTAAGTTTTTTCCAGTTGGTACTCTCAGAAATTGTTAGAAAGTCAATTGTAATTAACTTTATTTTGGGTGTAACAATATTTAATCTCTTTCTTATAATATTTTTAGAAGGAATCTATCCAATTTTCCAAACTATTAATGTTCGTGTTTTATTATATCCTTTTATTCAATCATTTATAGTTAACGGTATATGCTTACCTATTTTAAGTATAATTTTAGGTATTGGAGTTACCAAAAAAATATCTCAAGTTTAAGAAAAAACATGAGTCATCCCTTAATTATATAATTTTAATAATAAGGGGTGACTCATTTCATGCTAAAATTTAAATAGAATTATTTAAAAATTGTTTTCCAATCTCCATTAATTCTAATCATTTTAAAATTATTTTCTTCGCATTCTTTTATATATTCCTCTGGCTTATCATATTCTCCTGATGCTTTATCATTATGCAATACAATAAAGCCGCCTTTCTTAGCATATTCTAACATTGCATAATCTCCATCTGAATTACCAAAAGCAAACATAGGTCTAATACCTGCTTCTCTTAAGTTTTCAACTTTCCCTTCTTTATCATTTAATCTTACTTTAAAATTAGTACCGATTACATCATCAAATATCGGAAAAGCGGTATTCATTGCTACAGTACCAAAATAATCTTCTGATGCTGTACATAAAATCACTTTAAATTGATTTTTCTTTAGCAACTCAACAAGTTCTACCATTGGTTGATAAACTTTTGATTTATGAGTTGTAAAGAAGTCATCTACATATTCTTTGTATTTTTCGTCTTTTGCTAAAGCTAGTAATGCTTTAACCAAATCATCTTTTGATGCTATCTTAGCATCAGAATATTTTTGAGTAAAAATTGCAATATCATAAGCTGGGGATTCTGATATCATCGTACCATCCATATCAAATGTAGCTATTCTATTCTTTTTAGGAGCTTTTTCAATCATTTTGATCATCTCTGATCGCATTGGTTCTTTCCAACTCTTCAAGTCTTGTGCCGTAATAATGTTTGATATAAATACTATTGAAAGTACTAAAAGTAATTTGTAGATCTTTTTCATTTTATTCTTATAATAGATAGATTATTTTTCGCTTTTTTAAATTAAACGTTTAATATTAAACAAAGTTTCATTGTAAGATGTTAAGGTTTATAAAAACAATACCATAAGATAAGAAAACTGTTGATAAGTCTTCAACTATCCACAAATCACAGTTAAATATTTAGTTCAAGTAGGAAAGTTATCAACATATAGCTCGATAACTTTAAAAATAATCAACTATTCCATAAAAAAGTATAGTCACAAAAAAAGGTTAGTCAACATCATGTGTTAACTAACCTTCTATATCTAATGAATGTGGCGTCGACCTACTCTCCCGGGGGTTAACCCAGTACCATCAGCACTGTGGGGCTTAACTGCTCTGTTCGGAATGGAAAGAGGTGAACACCCACGTCATTGACACCATCAATATCTTAATGTCTTTGATTATCGAATCTAATCACTAATACAAAATAACTAATAAAATCAGTTATTTGACAGTGAAAAGGAAAAACTTTGCTAGCACTCTATTACTAGAGTGCTAACCGTAAAAGAAAAGCTATTGGGCGATTAGTACTTCTCAGCTGAATGTATCTCTACACGTACACTTGAAGCCTATCAACGTCATCATCTATAACAACCCTTATATGGAAATCTCATCTCGAGGTGGGTTTCGCGCTTAGATGCTTTCAGCGCTTATCCGCTCCACACATAGGTACCCGGCGATGCTCCTGGCGGAACAACCGGTACGCCAGAGG